>JASBUE010000260.1 GCA_030148045.1 Candidatus Tenderia sp. | reverse complement strand
GGTGAATGGTTGTGATGCGCCTGTCCATGCCTGTGGGCACGGCGGGCATCCAGGCTCCAGGCGCCGGCGCCGAAGGCGGCGACATAGAACAGGCCACCGGCTATGGCGAAATTCTTCATGAACATGATCATCTGCGTCTGTTCAGCGAAATGGGTGTGAAAGATCAGTGCCGACAGGAGGGTAAAGCCGGCCAAGACCAGGGCGGCCCAGCGTGTCTGCTAACCGAGGATCAGCGCCAGAGCACCGCCGATTTCAACCAGAATGACCAGCGGCAGCAACATGCCCGGCACACCCACGGATTCCATATACCCCTGGGTACCGGCATAGCCGCCGATCTTATTGATGCCGGCGATGAGAAAAATATGCGCCAGAAAAACGCGTCCGATAAGTATGGCTGTCTTTTCCATGGTCTCGTCTCCTGTGGTTGACCGTATAGGTAAGTCTATTATGGGAAAATATTTTCGATATAAAAGCGCAAAAATTTGCTTATTATTATCGAACTGTTAGATACTTTGGCCATGAAAGCGCCCAAAGTGACACTCGAACAATGGCGTGTGCTGCAGGCCGTGGTGGATCACGGCGGCTTTGCCCAGGCCGCGGCGCGGCTACACCGCAGCCAGTCCTCCATCAGCTATACGGTGGCCAAGCTGCAGGAACAGCTCGGCGTGCCGCTGCTGCGGCTCGAAGGCCGCAAGGCCAGGCTGACGGCAGCCGGCGAGGTGCTGCTGCGCCGCTCGCAGGCGCTGGTCAGCGATGCCGCCGAGTTGGAGGCGCTGGCGCAGAACCTGGAGCAGGGCTGGGAGCCCGAGGTACGCCTGGTGGTGGACGCCGCCTTCCCCAGCGACCATCTGATGCAGGCGCTGAAGGCGTTCGTGCCCCTCAGTCGCGGCACCCGGGTGCAGCTGAACGAGGTGGTATTGTCGGGGGCCGACGAGGCGTTGCTGGAGGGGCGTGCCGACCTGGTAATCGGCGCGCAGGTGCCGCAGGGCTATCTGGGAGACCCGTTGCTGGACGTGGAGTTCATCGCCGTGGCCCATCACCGCCACAGGTTGCACCGGCTCGGCCGCGAGCTGACCCACGAAGACCTGCGCCGCGAACTGCAGGTGGTGATTCGCGACTCCGGGCTTTACATCAAGCGTGACACCGGCTGGCTGGGCTCCGAACACCGCTGGAGTGTCACCAGCATCGACAAGGCGGTGGCGGCCCTGCTGTCCGAACTCGGTTTCGGCTGGGTGCCGCTGCACCAGGTGCAGGGATATCTCGAACAAGGCAAACTCAAACCCCTGCCGCTGCGCGAAGGGCAGCGGCGTTTTGCCACCCTGTACATGATCCCCGGTCACCCCGAGCGGATCGGCCCAGCAACGTGCATGCTGGCGAATATTTTGCGCCAGAGCTGCCGCCATGAATGAGCAACCACGCTACTGTCCCTGCGGATCGGGGAAAAACTATACCGATTGTTGCGGCCGCTGGATAGAGGGCGGTGAATCACCGCTGCGGGCGGAGCAGTTGATGCGCTCGCGCTATTGTGCATTTGTCATGAGGAATAGTGATTATTTGCTGCGGACCTGGCATGCCAGCACCCGCCCCGAACAGCTGCGGCTGGAGCGCGATGTCAGCTGGTTCGGCCTGGAGATTGTCGCCTCCGATGCCGGCGGGGCGGGTGACAGCGACGGCCGGGTCGAGTTTATCGCTCAATTTAACGGCCATGATCGGCTACAATATCTGCATGAACGCAGCCGCTTCGTGCGTGAAAACGGCCGTTGGTTCTATATTGACGGTGATATTCTGCCACCACCGGCGGCGCGAAAAATCGGCCGTAACGATCCCTGCCCCTGTGGCAGCGGAAAAAAGTATAAGCGTTGTTGTGGTTGAAACGTTGCCCACCTAAAGAGAAGGGTATGAATCCGAGCGAGGAAGAGGTCGAGCAGATCAGAGAAAGAATCGCGTTGCTAAAGGTCGAGCACCGCGATCTCGATACGGCCATCGGCAGCCTGCAGCAACAGCCTTACGTAGACCCGATGCAGATGCGCCGCATGAAGAAACGGAAACTGCTACTCAAGGATATGATCCATAAACTCGAAAGCATGTTGATTCCCGATATGCCCGCTTAATCACGGAAAACCCCATGGCAAAGAAAATCACTAAAACGGATGCCGAATGGCAGGCCGAACTGACCCTGGAACAATATCGTATCACCCGCCAGGGCGGTACCGAGATGGCCTTCAGTGGAGAGTATTATGACCTGAAGCAGGCCGGTGTATATCACTGCGTCTGCTGCGACACGCCGCTGTTTCTCTCCGAACACAAGTATGATTCAGGCAGCGGCTGGCCCAGCTTCTGGCAGCCGCTGGAACAGCAAAACATCGAAGAGCACAGCGATACCCGCCACGGCATGCGGCGCACCGAAGTACGCTGTGCCGTCTGCGATGCCCATCTCGGCCACGTGTTCAGAGACGGGCCGCCGCCCACCGGGCGGCGGTATTGCATCAATTCCGCCTCGCTCAACTTCAGGGCCGGCGGTTAACCAGACTCCCCCCGTTGTTGCGCTTCAGCAGCGCCTCGGCCCGAGCGCCGAGATAGACATACAGGCCCAGCCCGATCAACAGGCCGACGGCGGCCAGCATCATCCACACCGCCGAGACCAGTGCCGCGCCGTCGCACAATGCCGACTTGAACATCAACAGCAGCGACTCGATGGAGACGGCGATCAGGATGGCGGCGACGAAGCGGGTAATGGTGCGCCGTGTCGAGCTGTGGCGGAAGATGTCCTTGTGCATCAGCACCTCTTCCTCCAGTGTGGTCTTGCCCAGGTCGAAGATGGCCAGCGCCAGGGTCAGGAAGATGATTACGCCAAAGGGCTTGAGCTTGACCTCCTGACTCAGTTCACCGGCACCCAACATCTGAAACAGTTCGTAAAAGGCCGAGAACAGCAACGCCGCCACCACCGCAAACAGGCCCACCACGATGACGCTGTAGGTCCACTTGAACAGCGGCTGGAACTTGCGCCGCAGCGCATCCCCCATGAGAAATTCGACGATGGCCATCAGGTCGGCATCCAGCACCAGGTAACCGTCCTGTTCGCCACGATCGTATTTGATGATGGCGGTGACACAGAGTTTGCGGTTGGCGGTGGAGAGATAGGGCTCGGTCACCACCACCTGGCAGCCGGGTATTTTTTTGAGAAAGTAGGGACGATGACGACGCGACTTGCCGTCGCCGCTGTAGGCCGCCGGGTGCGAACTGCTGACGGCGACGCTGTCGCCATGCTGGACGCCTTGCCCATCGAGAATATAGAGCAGCTCGACAAAGGGGTAGCATTTGCCCAGTGACTGCATCGCCTCGCAGCGCGTCTCCTTATTCTGAAACAGCGGCTCCTCGGCGATGCCGGTGAGGATGGAGGTCATGATCTCCTTGATGGCCGTTTCGTACTCGTGATAGCGCTCCATGACGCTGATATAACTCATGGTCGACATCTGGCGGGGACTCCCTTACTTGGTAATCGAGGTCTGGTTGCAGGATGCTTGCCAGTGGTAATAAACACGGATTCGAAGCGCAATCGTAAGTGGCCCGTGTGTTGCTTTTGTGTCAAAGTGGAGCGGCGCCGGCGGGATATGCAACAATCTGGACCACAACAACACTCGTTAACCATTTATGCCATTGGCTGAACTGAGCGCAAAGGAACTGCTGAGCATCATCACCCACGTCAAACAGTGGGTGGGCAATCTGCGCCGCGCCAAACAGCAACGCAAACAGGAGTCGAAAAAGGCCCTGCGCGCCGTCATCTCGGTGGTGCGCGAAACCACCGTCTACCTGCGCAGCCTGAAAGAGGGCGGCAAAAAATCCATCGCCAAGGAAGAACGTCTGTCACTCAAATGGACGCAGCTGGGCTTCGAGCTGGAAGACCTGGGGCTGGACAAACTGGCCAGCCGCTGCAACATCAAGGGACGTTACTGGGCCAACCCCGGCGACTTCGACCAGGATTTTCTGGCGCGCACCGGGATGCGCTTGAATGACATCGAAACATTGGCGCAGAAGAGTCTGGCGGAACTCGACAGCTGAATATCAATCGGCCGGTTTGACCAGCAGGGTAACGCGGCGATTGCGGGCGCGGCCCGCCGCAGTGTCGTTGCCAGCCACCGGCCGGGTGTCGGCATAGCCGATGGCGCGCAGGCGCGTTGCGGGAACGCCCTGCCGGATCAGGTGGCGCACCACCTGGGCGGCGCGCGCCCCGGAGAGCTCCCAGTTGGAGGGGAAGCGGGCGGTGGCGATGGGGCGGTTGTCGGTATGGCCCTCCACCGTAACAGCCTGGCCGCTGCGTTGCAGAGAAGGTGCCAGCTCCTCCAGCAGCGCTTCACCCTGCGCCAGCAATACAGCGGTGCCGCTGTCGAACAGAATCTCCTCCTCCAGCTGCAGGCTGATGCCCGCGGCGCTGGCCGAGATCTCGATCTGACCTTTCTCGATCAACCCGGCGAGCTGTTGTTGGAACCGGCCCAGCAAATGTTCTTGATGCCTGCCCGCAACCTGGGAGAGCGGCGGCGCTTTCTCGTCCGCGGGCGAAGAAAAGGCCAGCATCACCACAAACATCACCAGCAACAGGGTGAACAGATCGACATAGCTGAGGATCCAGCTATCGTCGTCCTGTTCGCGCCGCGCCGGAATGTCCGCCGAAAAGTGTGGCGCGGGGCGGGGTGGCTGTGTGTCGGCTTGCTGTGTCATGACCTCTGTTTCCAAATGACCGGCTGTCGCCCCTGGTTGATCTCGTCGCGGTAATCGGCGCTAAAGGATTCCAGTGTGGCACGGATGTAGGCCGGCGAGCGGTGCTGGCTGATCAGCGTAATACCCTCCAGCACCATCTGCATCAGCATTACGCGCCGCTCGGTGCGCCGCTCCAGTTTGGTGGCGATGGGTTTGAAGGCCAGGTTGGCGAGCAGGATGCCGTAGAAAGTGGTCACCAGGGCCACCGCCATGCCGGCGCCGATGACGGCGAAGTCGCGGCTCTCCATGGTGCTCATCATATTGATCAGACCAAGCAGGGTGCCGAGCATGCCGAAGGCCGGAGCGAATACCGCCATGCTGCGGAATACCTGGGCTTCGGCCCGCTCCTTGGCCTTGAGGCGTGCGATGCGCCACTGCAACAGCTCCAGGATATCCTCCAGCGGGCTGCCGTCAATCACCAGCTGCAGGCCGGTCTTCAGGAACGGGTTCCTGATCCGTTCGAGTTCGTCTTCTGCCGCCGCCAGCTTGCCGGCGAACCAGATGCGCGACATCTCCACCAACTCGTCCAGGTCCTCCCGTTCATAAAGATGTTCATTGCGCAGCACCACCCAGAAGACCCGAAACACACGCAGCACCTCATGCAAGGGATAGCTGATCAAGGTGGCGGCGATGGTGCCGCCGAACACAATGGCCAGCCCGTGCCCGTTCCAGAACAGTGACAGCTCGGTGGTGTCGCTGAGCATTACCACTGCGGCCAGCGCGATGCCGAGCAATATGCCGAGGAGGGTGCTGGGATTCATTACGACCTGCCTGCTGTCCCTGGTTGACGGGGTCCGGACGGTGGATTCAATACCTTTGAGCATATCGGCCGTTTTCCTGCCGTGCTTCAACGATGCGCCACAGACCCTTTTGAAGGAGGGACTCAATTTTTCCCCGTTCCTGCCGTAACTTATTGTAAGAGCTTAAATTTTAGATTTCGGTGCCGTTGCCTGTATGGCGGATAAATATTTGAAATCAATCGCTAAATTAACCGGTCCGCGATATTGGTTGGGTATCGCCCTGTTGCTGGCCAGCGTCGGCATTCACCCCGCCGCGGCGCTGACCTATGTGCTGCCGGAGAGGGACGATGTGATCGGCCAGGTGCAGTTCGCCCGAGCCCAGGCCTCCGACACCCTGCTCAAGCTGGCCCGCCAGTACGACGTCGGCTATGCCCAGATCAAGGCGGCCAATCCCGGCATCGATCCGCAACATCTCCAAGAAGGCCAGCGCATCGTCATTCCGACCCGCTTTGTCCTGCCCCGCGGCGCGCGCAAAGGTATCGTCGTCAACATCGCCGAACAACGCCTGTACCATTACAGCTATCCGGAGGAGGGGCCGCCACTGGTGAGCACCTACCCGCTCAGTCTGGGGCCGGAGGGTCAGGCCAGGAGCGGCCATTTCCACATCGAACAACGGCTGCGCAAACCGAGCTGGACGGTGCCCGCTTCGGTCAGGGCGGCAAATTCCGCCCTGCCGGCGGTGATGCCGCCGGGACCGAAAAACCCACTCGGTGAATACGGCCTGATGCTGGATGGCGGCGGCTATATGATCCACGGCACCAACCAACCCTATAGCATCGGCATGCCGGTCAGCCGCGGCAGCATCCGGCTCTATCCCGAAGACATGGCGGTGCTGGTGCACCGGGTCAACAAGGATACACCCGTCAGGATCATCAACGATCCGTTCAAGTACGGTTACAGGGACGGTATGCTCTATTTCGAGATCCACAAACCCGAAGGGGTGAGCAGCAGCCTGAATTTGGCCGCCCTGGTGAACAAGGTCACCGCCATCATTCCCACCACCCTTTGGTCGGCCGACTGGCAGCGTATCCGCATCACCGGCGAGCAGGCCGACGGCATCGCCACACCGGTGGCGCAACTGGGCACGGCTCCCAGTCATTCGAGGCAGTGGCGGCTACAATTGGCCAGCTTCAGCCATTACGCCCAGGCGCGCAAACTGATGCTGCAGTTGGAAGAGTTGGGCGTGCCGGTCACCACCGAGTGCGACGCCGGCAAGTGCCGGGTCATGGCCGGACCCTTCCATGAGGTGGCCTACATGCGCGATCTGGCCAAGCGCATCAAGTGGATCACCCGCATCAAAAGCATCACCCGCCCCTATCAGCCGCAGCAGGACACCTTGCCACCCCTCGGTCAGACCATCGCCCTGGCCGATTAACCTAACCCACCCCCGGCGGTACACTATCGCCATGAACATATTTACCTATGGTTCACTCATGTTCGCCCCCGTCTGGCGGGCGGTGGTCAAGGGCGACTATCGCAGCCGTCCCGCGGTGGTGCGCGGTTTCGTGCGCCGCTGCGTCAAGAACGAGACCTATCACGGTGTGATTGCCGCCGCACCGCAGCAGGTGCTGGCGGGGCGGGTCTATTTCGATGTGGACGGGCTGGATGTGCAACGTCTGGATCGCTTCGAGGGAAGCTACTACCGACGCGAGGCGGTACAGGTCATGCTGGAGGATGAGAAGTTGTCCAGGGCCCGGATCTATGTGTTCAAAGATGAGTACCGCAGCCTGTTGGAAGCGCGCGACTGGGATGTGGCGTGGTTTGAGCGGGAAGGATTAAAGCATTTTCTCCGTGACTACCAGGGTTTTGACCGGGATTAAGGCGGGCCGACCCAGCGCGGCGTAAGCCAACAAGCACCATCAACCCCACCACCGAAATTTGCTGTATCAAAACAGTGACAGCTGCGGTTTGGTTTTCGCCGGGTGGCGAAACGAATCCGTATTTAATTCCGGCAGGCCGGGAAACGCCAAGCGCTTCATGGCCAAGTGATAGCGCTTTTTGATCAGCTCGGCGAAGACACCTTCGCCGCTCATGCGCTTGCCGAATTCGGCCTGATATTCCTGGCCGCCGCGACAGTCGCGGATGCGCTTCATGATGTGTTCGGCCTTGAGCGGCTCATGCTCGGCGAGCCAGTCCCGAAACAACTCCTGCAGTTCATGGGGCAGGCGCAGCAGCACGTAACCGGCCCCGCCGGCGCCGGCCTCGCGGGCGGCGGCCAGGATCGTTTCCAATTCGCTGTCGGTGAGCACCGGAATCAGCGGCGCCACCAGTACGCTGGTGGGAATGCCCGCCCCGGCCAGGCGCGCCACGGTCTGCAGTCGCCGCTCAGGGGCGGCGGCGCGCGGTTCCAGTCGGGTCGACAGGCTGCGTTCCAGGGTGGTGACGGAGACCGCCACCTGGACCAGGTCATCGGCGGCCATTTCGCCGAGTAGATCCAGGTCGCGCTCGATCAAGGCGGACTTGGTGACGATGGTGACCGGGTGGCGATACTCCAGCAACACGTCCAGCAGTTGACGCGTCAACCCGGTCTTGCGCTCCACCGGCTGATAGGCGTCGGTGTTGATGCCCAGGGCGACGGGGGCGCAGCGATAATTCTTTTTGTGCAACTCTTTTCTGAGCAGCTCCGCCGCATCGGGTTTGTAGAACAAGCGGCTTTCGAAATCCAAGCCCGGTGACAGACCCAGCCAGGCGTGGGTGGGGCGGGCGAAGCAGTAGACGCAGCCGTGCTCGCAGCCGCGATAGGGGTTGATCGAGCGGTCGAAAGGCACGTCGGGTGACTGGTTATAGCTGATCACCGTCCTGGCGCTGTCCACGCTCAGGGTAGTGCGGATGGGATCGGGCGTTTGTTCCAGGTTGTCCCAGCCGTCATCGACGGTATCGCGGCGGTGTTGCTCGAAACGGTTGTCGGGGTTGCCGAGGGCGCCGCGGCCCTTGGCGGCCTGGGTCAGTTTTTTGCTCATGGGTATCGCGGATAGCGGCGATTGATTGGGTGTTCTGATTTTAACCCAATCCCGCTGCGTAAAAGAGCCAACTATTTTGGGGGTTCGTCGAGGCTTAGCTTGCTGGTATCGATAGCGGCGGGCGGCACCTCTTCGTGCTCGGTGACATCCTCACCCACCTCGCCCATGCTCAGCCCGCTGGTGTCGATCTGCGCTTCGGGCACCGGTGCGTGCTCCATCACATCTTCACCCACCTGGCCCATGGAGAGGTGGCCGACGTCGATATCGGGTTCCACAGGCGCAGCTTCTTGACCGAGATCGGCACCGGCAGAAGCAACATCCAGGCCGCTGGTGTCGATATCGGGCTGCGCAAGCGGCGGTGTTTCGTCCATGATGCTGCCGGGGGCGGCCAGGGCGGCGCTGTCGAGTCCGGTGTCGGCCCGTGGCGCCGCGGCGACCACGGTCATGGGGACAACGGCCGCCGCCAGGCCGGCCTGGACGATGGCGGCCTGGTATTTCTGCGCCGTCTCCCGGTCCAGCCCCTTTTTAACCGCCAACTTGCGACCGGCAAACATGGGTTCCACTTTTTCAAGCGAGGTTTTGAACAGGTTGGCGATGTTCCGCTTGACCTGTCCGGGTTCCGCCCCCTCGATCAGGGCGCCGTTGACCACGACCTGGAATTTCTGCTCACTCATTCACCACCCCGGGCTTCTCGATTGAATCTCAATTGTAAATCGGCATACCCGCTGCTTTTTACAGCTTAGGGTCGGGTCGCCGTGAGGATGGCCCGCCGTGGGGCGGGGTAGCCCTCCACCGTCCGGCTGCGGTCCTCGGGGTCGAGATAATCGGCCAGTGATTCGTACCGCATCCAGGCGCTGGCGCGCTGTTCCTCGGTGGTGGTGGCGGAGACATCCACCCGCTTGATATCCCGAAAACCACAACGCCGCAGCCATAACTCGAGAGTGGCGCAAGTGGGGATGAACCAGACGTTGCGCATCTTGGCATAGCGCCATTCCGGCATCAGTGCCTCGCACTCGCGGCCCTCGATCACCAGGGTCTCCAGCAGCAGTTCGCCGCCGTGGCGCAGGGCGTCGCGCAGCTCGATCAGGTGGTCCAGCGGCGAGCGGCGGTGGTAAAGCACACCCATGGAGAACACCGTGTCGAAGGCCGCCAACCGCGGCGGCAGGTGCTCGATGCCCAGCGGCAGGACGAAGCTGCCATGGGCGCCGAGAAAGTGCTTAATGGCCTGATGCTGAACCACGAACAGGGGCGAGGGGTCGATGCCGATCACCAGCTCCGCGCCGGCGCCGGCCATGCGCCAGCAATGATAGCCGTTGCCGCAGCCCACATCCAGCACGGTACGGCCGCTGAGCGGCTGGATGTGATCCTTGAGCCGCTTCCACTTCCAGTCCGAGCGCCACTCGGTGTCGATCGCAACACCGTGGATGGAGAAGGGGCCCTTGCGCCAGGGCATGAGCCGACGCAGTCCGGCCTCGATCTGTTGGCGCGTCTCCGGCGTAACACTGTCAGCACCGCCGACCGTGATGGCGGCGGCATTGAGATCGACCTGGGTGGGTTTCACTGTCGGCAACGCGGCCAAGGCTTCCAGCCAGCGCGGCAGGTCGCCGTGACGCTTGTCGGTGAAGCGCCGCTGCAGCAGCGTGGGCAGGGCCTCGGCCAGCGCTTCCAGGGCGGTGCCTTCGAGCCTTTGATACAGCGGGGCGAAGTCGATCATTTCACCGCAAGCAGGGAGGCGAAGTTAAAACATTGAAACCAGGTGTGATTCCGCCGGAAGCCGACCGCTTTGAGTCTGGTGTGATGTTGCGGCAGCGATTCGGGGATCAGCACATTCTCCAGGGCGGAGCGCTTCTGGCTGATCTCCAGGTCACTATAGCTGTTGGCCTTCTTGAAGGCCAGGTGCAATTTATCCAGTAATGCGGCCTCGTCGCTGTCTTCAAACACGATCTTTTCCGACAGCACCAGCGCCCCGCCGGGCAGCAGACCGGCATGAATCTTTTGCAGCAGCGCTGTGCGCTGCTCGGGCGGTAGAAACTGGAGGGTGAAGTTGAGCACCACCACGGAGGCGCGCTCGAACTCGATATCGCGGATGTCGGCGCAGAGCGTCTCCACCTCGATGGGCGAGATGTCCTCCGCAATGTTGCTACGGCAACGCTCCACCATCACCGTCGAGTTGTCCACGGCGATGATGCGGCAGTCAGGGTGCGGAATGCGGTGGCGCATGGAAAGCGTCTCCGCGCCCAGCGAACTGCCC
>JASBUE010000255.1 GCA_030148045.1 Candidatus Tenderia sp. | reverse complement strand
GTGGGTGGTGAAAACGTTGCCGGCGCGTGTGGTCCACAGCGCCTGACGGAAATCCACCCCGTGGCGGTCCATGTAACACCGCGCCCGTTCGATGGCGGCGAAGGCGGCATGCCCCTCGTTCAGATGACAGATATCGACCTCCAGACCCAGCGCCTCGACCACCCGCCAGCCGCACACCCCGAGGGCGATCTCCTGCCGGAGCCGCATCTCGTGGCTGCCGCCATAGAGCTTGTTGGTGGTGCCCCGGTCGGCCGGGCTGTTGAGCGGGTCGTTGCTATCGAGCAGATAGAGCGTCACCCGCCCCACGCGCGCCTGCCACACGCGAAAACGCACCCGCCGCCCGGGGAAGCCGACCTCTACATGGAGCCAGCTGCCCGAGGCACTGAATACCGGCACCACCGGCAGCATGGTCGGGTCGTTATAGGGGTAGATCTCCTGCTGCCAGCCTTCGCGGTCCAGGCTTTGGCGAAAATAGCCCTCCTGGTAAAGCAGGCCGATCCCCACCAAAGGCACGCCGAGGTCGCTGGCGGCCTTGAGATAATCCCCGGCCAGGATACCCAACCCGCCGGCGTACAGCGGCAGCGCATTGCCGAGACCGAACTCCATGCTGAAATAGACCACACCCCGCAGGCCGGCCTCGGCGTAGTTCTCGCCATACCAGCCCGGCCGGCAGCAATAGGCTTGCCGGGCCGCCGCCGTTTTTTCCAAGTGCTGTCTGAAATGGGGGTCCTGGGCCAGTTGTTCCAGCCGTTCCTCGCTGAGGTTCTGCAACACCACGTAGGGATTGCGCGTCTGCGACCAGATGTCCGGATCCATTTTCTGCCACAAGGCGTCGGCGGCATGGCTCCAGCTCCAACGCAGGTCGGTGGTCAGCTCCAGCAACAGCTCAAGCCCGGCCGGCAGCTCGCGGGATAAATAGTGAGTGGCTTTCATCTAAACCGGTCCTCGTTCAGCCCTTCCATTTCCACTCACGGATCTCGGGCATGTCCTGGCCGTAGCGGGTGATGTAGTGTCTATGTTCGATCAGCTTGTCGCGGATCAGCTGCTTGGCATAGGCCGCGGTATAACCCAGCTTGGGCACCCGGTCGATGACGTCGCCGACCAGGTGAAAGCGGTCGATATCGTTGCGCACCGCCATGTCGAAGGGCGTGGTGGTGGTGCCCTCCTCCTTGTAGCCGCGCACGTGCAGATTCTTGTGATTGGTACGGCGGTAGGTGAGACGATGGATCAACCAGGGATAGCCGTGATAGGCGAAGATGATCGGCTTGTCGGTGGTGAACAGGGTGTCGAAGTCGCGATCCGACAGGCCGTGGGGGTGCTCCTCCTTGGGCTGCAAAGTCATCAGGTCGACCACGTTGACCACCCGGATCTTTAAGTCCGGCATCTGCTCGCGCAGCAACTGCACCGCCGCCAGGGTCTCCTGGGTGGGCACGTCCCCGGCGCAGGCCATCACCACGTCCGGCTCGCCATCCTTGTCGGTGCTGGCCCACTCCCAGATACCGATCCCGGCCGAGCAGTGCTTGATGGCCGCATCCATGTCCAGCCATTGCGGCTGGGCCTGTTTACCGGCGACCACGACGTTGATGAAATCGCGCGAGCGCAGACACTTGTCGGTGATATACAGCAGCGTATTGGCATCCGGCGGCAGATAGACGCGGATGATATCTGCCTTCTTGTTCACCACATGGTCGATGAAGCCCGGGTCCTGATGCGAAAAGCCGTTGTGGTCCTGGCGCCAGACATGGGAGGTGAGCAGGTAATTCAGTGAGGCGATCGGTCGCCGCCAGGGAATCTCCTGGCTCACCTTGAGCCACTTGGCGTGCTGGTTGAACATGGAGGTGATGATGTGGATAAAGGCCTCGTAACAGGAAAAGAAGCCGTGCCGGCCGGTGAGCAGATAGCCTTCCAACCAGCCCTGGCAGGTGTGCTCGCTGAGGATCTCCATCACCCGGCCGTCGCTGGAAAGGTGCTCGTCCTCCGCCAGGGTTTGTGCCATCCAGGTACGCTCGGTCACCTCGAACAGGGCACCCAGGCGATTGGAGGCGGTCTCGTCAGGACCGAACACACGGAAGTTCCGGCGCTTCATATTGAGCCGCATCGTTTCGCGCAGATACGCCCCCATCACGCGCGTGGCCTCGGCCACGGCATGGCCGGGTTTCTTCACGCTTACGGCGAACTCCTGAAAATCCGGCCGGCGCAGATCGCGCAACAGGGTGCCGCCGTTGGCATGGGGATTGGCGCCCATGCGGCGTTCGCCCTTGGGCGCCAGGTCGGCGATTTCGGCGCGCAAGGTCCCCGCCTCGTCGAACAACTCCTCGGGCCGGTAACTGCGCAACCACTCTTCCAATAACTTGAGATGACCGGACTTGGCCGACATATCGGAAAACGGCACCTGGTGCGAACGCCAGAACCCCTCGGTCTTCTTGCCGTCCACCTCTTTCGGCCCGGTCCAACCCTTGGGCGAACGCAGGATGATCATGGGCCAGCGCGGTCGCGCCACCAGCCCGCTGTCCCGGGCGATCTTCTGCACCTCCCGGATCTCGGCGATCACCGCATCCAGGGTCAGCGCCATCTTCTGGTGCATCACCTCGGGGGCGTCGCCTTCGACGAAATAGGGCTTATAGCCGTAACCGAAAAACAGGCTCTCCAACTCGTCATGGGAGATGCGTGCCAGCACGGTGGGGTTGGCGATCTTGTAGCCGTTGAGATGCAGAATGGGCAATACCACGCCGTCGTGCACCGGGTTGAGGAACTTGTTGGAGTGCCAGGCCGTGGCCATGGGACCGGTCTCGGCCTCGCCGTCACCCACCACGCAGGCGACGATCAGGTCCGGGTTGTCGAAGGCGGCACCGTAGGCGTGCGACAGGGCATAGCCCAGCTCGCCGCCTTCATGGATGGATCCCGGCGTTTCCGGCGTCACATGGCTGCCCACGCCGCCGGGAAAGGAGAACTGTTTGAATAATTTCTTCATCCCCGCGGCGTCCTGCGTCACATCGGGATAGAGTTCGCTATAGGCCCCCTCAAGGTAAGTGTTGGCCACCAGCCCGGGACCGCCGTGGCCGGGGCCGGCGACATAGATCATGTTCAGATCCTGGGCCCGGATCATGCGGTTGAGATGGGCGTAGATAAAGTTCATCCCCGGCGTGGTACCCCAGTGGCCCAACAACCGCGGCTTGACGTGTTCCAGGGTCAGTTTCTGTTTCAGCAGGGGATTGTCGAGCAGGTAGATCTGCCCCACCGAGAGATAATTGGCGGCGCGCCAGTAGGCGTCGATGAGTCGGACCTCCTCGTTGGTCAGCGGACCCGGTTCGAGAATACGTTCTATGGTTTCGGCCATGCGGCGCTCCTTACGGTTGTCATTGGGCGATACAAAAAGAGTGACACATCGGTCAGGTGGATTCATTGATAAGCATCAAGGTCTGCCGGGCGATCTCGCGTTCCTCGTCGGTGGGCACCACCAGGACCCTGACATCGGCATCTGCGCGCTGAATTTCCGCGGCCGAGGAATTCACCGCCTCATTGCGGCGCGCGTCGATGGCGATACCCAAGGCCTCCAACCCCTCGCAGCTGCGCCAGCGCACCTCGGCATCGTGCTCGCCGATCCCGGCGGTGAACACCAGGGCATCCACTCCGCCCAGCACGGCGTAATAGGCGCCGATATATTTGCGAATGCGGTAGCAATACATCTCCAAGGCCCGCCGTGCATCGGCATCGCCCTTGGCAATACCTTGGTGCACCTCGCGCATATCCTTGACACCGCTCACGCCCAGCAGGCCGCTTTGCTCATTCAGGAGATGATCGATCTCCTCGTCGCTCCTGTCCATGGTCCTGGCCAGATACAGCGGCACCGCCGGGTCGAGGTCGCCGCAGCGGCTGCCCATCATCAAGCCCTCCAGCGGCGTCATGCCCATGGAGGTATCGACACAGTGGCCCTGCTTGATGGCTGCGGCACTGGCGCCGTTGCCCAGGTGCAGGGTGATCAGCTTGAGGCGCTGCAAGGGCATGTCGAGCAAGGCGGCGGCCCGCTTGGCCACATACTGGTGCGAGATGCCGTGAAAACCGTAACGCCGGACATGATGTTGTTCATAACATTCCGCCGGCAGGGCATAGCGATAGGCATGTTCCGGCAGGGTATGGTGAAATGCGGTGTCGAATACCGCTACTTGCGGGACATGAGCGAAACACTGCTGTGCCACCTCGATGCCTTTCAGATTGGCCGGATTGTGCAGCGGCGCCAGCGGGGTGAGTGCGCGAATCGTCTCGATCACCTCAGCGTCGATCAACACCGGCGCCGAATAATGCTCGCCGCCGTGCACGACGCGGTGACCAATGCCTTGCAGCTTTTCCCCCGCCGCGCCGGTGTAATCGGACAAGCGGCGCACGATTTCGCGCAGGCCGGTTTCGTGATCGGGAATATCGATATCGTCGTCATGATGTTCGGAAAAAGCAGCGCCGCCACGATGACGATAATGCAGACTGGACCGCCCTTCACCAATACGTTCGACGCCGCCGTCAGCGATCACCTCGAAGGTCGCGGCTTCAAAAATCCGGAACTTGATGGATGAACTGCCTGAATTGATCACAAGTATCATGGGCATTCCCGTGGCGGAATGGGCGGGAGAAAGCGACATCCTGCCTGCCTCCCCCGTCAATTTTATCCTTCTCTGAACTTTAACATAGGACATATTGCGCCTCTGTGTCACTTCCTCTAGTCTGAGCCCGAAGACACCATGTCATCATTGGACACAGCGAACCGACTTCATGAACAACGCCGCAGCAGACAAACCTTCACCCGCCTGGCACAGTCAGGCGATTGATGCCGTTTTCGCGACACTCGACAGCAGCCGCGACGGCTTAAGCCGTGATGCCGCCGCCGACCGCCTGCAACAGTACGGCCCCAACCGCCTCAAACCACCGGCAAAGCGCAGCGCCCTGGCGCGTCTCGCCAGCCAGTTTCACAATGTCCTGATCTACGTCCTGCTGGGCGCCGCCGCCATGACCGCCTTTCTGCAGCAGTGGGTGGACACCGGCGTCATCCTGGCGGTGGTGGTCCTCAATGCCCTGATCGGCTTCATCCAGGAGGGCAAGGCGGAAAAGGCGCTGGACGCCATCCGCAACATGCTGTCACAACAGGCGGCGGTGAGGCGCGACGGCAAGACCGTCACCCTGGCGGCGGTGGAGCTGGTGCCGGGGGATGTGGTGCTGCTGCAATCCGGCGACAAGGTGCCGGCCGACCTGCGCCTGTTTCACGTCAAGGAGTTGCGCGTCGACGAGGCCATGCTCACCGGCGAATCGCTCCCCGCGCACAAATCCGTCGAAGCGGTGGCCGAAGAGGCCGGTGTGGGCGACCGCAGCTGCATGGCCTACTCCGGCACCCTGGTCACCTCGGGGCAGGCCAGCGGCGTGGTGGTGGCCAGCGGCGATGCCACCGAGATCGGCCGCATCAGCGCCCTGCTCGGCGAGGTGGAAACGCTCACCACTCCCTTGCTGCGCCAGATGGCCGTGTTCGGCAAATGGCTGACCGTCGCCATCATTGTCATCGCCGCCGCCACCTTCGCCTTCGGTGTGACACTCAAGGGTTACAGCGCTGCCGAGATGTTCCTCGCCGCCGTCGGCCTGGCGGTGGCGGCGATTCCCGAAGGCCTGCCCGCCATCATGACCATCACCCTGGCCATTGGCGTGCAGCGCATGGCGAAACGCAATGCCATCGTGCGGCGCCTGCCGGTGGTCGAGACCCTCGGCTCGGTGACCATCATCTGTTCCGACAAGACCGGCACCCTGACCCGCAACGAGATGACCGCACGCATGGTCGCCACCGCCAGCGGTCTGTTCGAGGTAACCGGCGGCGGTTACGACCCGCATGGCGAGTTCCTGCTCGACGGGCAAAGGATCGATCCGGAGCGACGCCCCCTGCTACAAGAACTGTGCCGCGCCGCCAGCCTGTGCAACGACGCCGCGGTGGAGTACATCGACCAACGCTGGCGGATGCGCGGCGATCCCACCGAGGGGGCGTTGATCACGCTCGCCCTCAAGGCCGGTCTTGACCTCAGACTGGAAAACGAAGAGTGGCCGCGCACCGACATCATCCCCTTCGAATCCGAACACCGTTACATGGCCACCCTGCACCACGACCACGCCGGCCACGGCTTCATATACATCAAGGGGGCGCCGGAACGCATCCTGGAGATGTGCACTTGCCAGCGCATGCGCGGTGAAGACGTTCCCCTGGATGAAAACTACTGGCAGGAGCAGATGGACACCATGGCGCGGCAGGGCAACCGGCTGCTGGCCGTCGCCTTCAAAGCGGCGGGACATGAGCAGCGCGAACTACGCTTCGATGATGTCAAGTCCGGCCTCACCCTGCTGGGCGTGGTGGGCCTTATGGATCCACCCCGTGAAGAGGCCATCGTGGCGGTCGGGCAGTGCCAGAGCGCCGGCATCCGGGTCAAGATGATCACCGGCGATCATGCCGTCACCGCCATGGCCATCGGCGGGCAGATGCGCATCGGCGACGGCAAATCCACCCTCACCGGCGCCGAGCTGGACACCATGAGCGAAACCGAACTGGCACACAGGATCGAACAGGTGGATATCTATGCCC
>JASBUE010000253.1 GCA_030148045.1 Candidatus Tenderia sp. | reverse complement strand
ACTGACGGCGACGAACATGACGGTGGGCACGGTGAATTACGCGGCGCCCGAACAGCTTCGGGGCGAATCCATCGATGGACGCGCCGATCAATATGCGTTGGCCTGCACCGCTTTTCACTTGCTGGCCGGGGTGGCGCCGTCAGGGGAGAATGCCCAGCTCAGGGTGATGCTGTCGTTGACCAGGGTTTCATTGCGCTTCACGCCGGCGTTGAAGACATAGGGTTCGAAGCCCTGAATCAGGGTTGGGCTGGCGTTGGCGTCCAGATAATCGGGGATGCCGTCGTTGTCGCTATCGATCAGGCCTTCGTCGGCATCTTTAGTGCCATCGTCATCCAGGTCGGTAGCACTGGACAGGGTGGGTGCTTGCGTCAGCACGGCCAGCAATAAATCGTATGAACTGCTGCCGCCGTTGGCGTCACCGACCGTCAGGCGCACAGTGTAAAAGCCCGGACTCAGCGCCAGCGGATCGAACACGAAATCGCTGCCGGTGGTGCCGGTGATGGGTGTCAGGGCGTTGTCGCTGGCGCTCCAGTCATAGCTGATGTTATCGCCGTTTGCATCGTAGCCGGTGGCGGAGACCGTGACCGGCCCGCCATCGACGATTACGGTGCGGGTCTGTTGGCCGTTCTGGCGGGCGGACAGTTGCGCCAAAGGTGCTTGATTGGTCTCGTTAATGGTGATGGTGTGACTTGTTTTGTGGCCTGCGAAATAAGGGTCGCCTGCCAGAGGGGCATCCAGGTCGATGTTGATGGTTTCGCCGTTATCGCCAAGGCCGTCGTCAACAATGGCCAGGCTGATGCTGTCCGAGGTGTCGGCAGCGTCGAATTGCAATGTGCCTTCGGTGATGCTGTAGTCGCTGCCTGTGGCTGTGCCGCCCGAAATGGTGTAAGGAATGGTAATCGGAAAGCTGGGTGCGGGTATGGGGCCGCTCAGATAAACGGTGACCACCGCCGTTCCGCCTTCACCAACTGTCTGGTCCGGGCCGAAGTTGATGGTCGGTTTCACATTCAACGCCTGTGTTTCGGTCGTTTGATTGAGCCCCGAATCCGTGGCGGTCCAGGTGAGAATATAGCGCCCGGGCGTCAGCGGTCCGATCTTGGAAGCGGGGCTGAAACTGAAGGTGACGGGGGTGTCGCCCGCCTCCACCTTGTCGGTGACATCAATCGGGGTGGGGATGCTTTCCGCAGGATTCACGGTATTGTTGAATTTGGGGATGATGATCGGTCGCGTCGCATCATAACCGAGGGGGCCGATGTCAGCCGTGTCGATCACCGGTGGTTCGGTATCGATCACCGGTGGGCTGTCCGGCGGGGCGCCTGCCACGATCGTCGAGCAAAACAGCAACACTGTCGTGAGGGTTCTCAAGCTGGGTTTGCGATAGGTGGGGGGTTGCTGCATTTGCCAAATAGCTCTGTCACCGGTTGTATTACGCCGCGCCTGGAATGTGGCGTGTCTCCCTGCCAGGGTGCGGGAATCAATTATGCACGAGATAGGAAAACGGCGCAGCTTCGCTGACATTGGACAAATGAAACGATGTGTCGGTTCTAACGGCGCTTGATTTGCTTTGGGGACAGCCCGGCGTGTTGTTTGCTATCCTCCTCACTCTGTTTCAACGGCAAGTCGAATAGATGAAATACAAAGACTTACGCGACTTCATCGGGCAACTGGAACGGCAGGGCGAGCTCAGGCGCATCGGCCAGCCCGTCAGCCCGAATCTGGAAATGACCGAGATCTGCGACCGCACCCTGCGGCGCGAGGGGCCGGCGCTGTTGTTCGAGAATCCGGCCGGCTATGACATCCCGGTGCTGGGCAACCTGTTCGGCACGCCGCGGCGCGTGGCCTTGGGCATGGGCGCGGGGTCGGTGACGGCGCTGCGCGAGATCGGCAAGCTGCTGGCAGCGCTGAAGGAGCCCGAGCCGCCCAAGGGCTTCCGCGACGCCCTGGACAAGCTGCCCATGTACAGGCAGGTGCTCAACATGGCGCCCAAGGTGGTGAGGCGCGCGCCATGCCAGGCCAATGTCATCGAGGGCGACGAAGTGGATCTGGCCAAACTGCCGATCCAGACCTGCTGGCCGGGGGATGCCGGGCCGCTGATCACCTGGGTGCTGGTGGTGACCAAGGGGCCGTTCAAGGCACGCCAGAACATGGGCATCTACCGCCAGCAGGTGATCGGTCGCAACAAAGTGATCATGCGCTGGCTGGCCCATCGTGGCGGGGCGCTGGATTTTCGCGATTGGCAGCAGGCCCGGCCGGGCGAGAAGTTTCCCGTCGCCGTGGCGCTTGGCGCCGATCCGGCGACGATTCTGGGCGCGGTGACACCGGTGCCCGATTCTCTGTCCGAATACGCCTTCGCCGGTCTGCTGCGCGGCAGCAAGACCGAACTGGTGAAGTGCATCGGCAACGAGCTGCAGGTGCCGGCATCAAGCGAGTTCGTGCTGGAAGGTCATCTGGCACCGGGCGAGATGGCCGACGAGGGCCCCTTCGGTGACCACACCGGCTATTACAACGAGGTGGACCGTTTTCCGGTCTTTACCATTGAACGCATCACCCATCGCGACAATCCCATCTATCACAGCACCTACACCGGCCGGCCGCCGGACGAGCCGGCGGTGCTGGGCGTGGCGCGGAACGAGGTGTTCGTGCCGATCCTGCAGAAGCAGTTTCCCGAGATCATCGATTTTTATCTGCCGCCGGAGGGCTGCTCCTACCGCATGGCCTGTGTCAGCATCAACAAGCAGTATGCCGGCCACGCCAAGCGGGTGATGCTGGGGGTGTGGTCCTTCCTGCGCCAATTCATGTATACCAAGTTCGTCATCGTGGTGGATGAGGACGTCAACGTGCGCGACTGGAAGGACGTGATCTGGGCCATGACCACGCGCATGGACCCGGCGCGCGATACGGTGATGATCGAGAACACGCCCATTGACTATCTGGATTTCGCCTCGCCGGTGTCGGGCCTGGGTTCCAAGGTCGGCTTTGACGCCACCAACAAATGGCCGGGTGAGACCCAACGCGAATGGGGCGTGCCCATCGTCATGGACGAAGCGGTCAAGCGGCGCGTCGACGCGCTGTGGGCGGAGCTGGGAATTTTCGAATAGAATGATGGCCCATTGAGTGTTTTGGATCGCGGGGTAACCTGTGGAATTGTGGATTTTTAGGGGGAATAGGGAGTAGATCATGGACTCGAAAAAAGGCGCGTTATATACAATTCTGATTCTGGGTGGCATTGGCTTGCTGGCGGTGTCCTGTTCGGATTCCGACGAGGACGAGGACCGTCATGCGGCGGTGGAGCAACATGCCCAGCCGGCCGAACACGATGCTGACGAGGGGCATGATCAGACTGTTCAGCCGCCTGTCGGTGCCGCTGCCGGTCACGAAGTGCATTGGGGTTATGAGTGTGCAGGCGCGCCCTATTTGTGGGCCGGCCTGAAGGACGAATACGCCACCTGCGCCACCTGCAAGCGCCAGTCACCCATCGACATCAGCGCGGTTAGCATTACCCAGCTGCCGGATATCAAATTCAATTATCAGCCCTCGCCGCTGGCCATCAGCAACAACGGCCACACCATCAAGGTCAGCTACGCGCCGGGCAGTTACATCACCGTGGATGGCAAGCAGTACGACCTGCTGCAATTCCATTTTCATTCACCTTCCGAGCACACCCTCGGCGGCAAGGCCTATGACATGGTGGCCCATCTGGTGCATCAGGCGGCCGACGGTCAACTGGGCGTCATCGGCATCATGTTCGAGGCGGGCGTCATCGGCAACGACAGTATCGCCCAATTGTGGCAGCACATGCCGGTGGAGGCCGGCGTCACCAATAGTGTGCCGGAGATCATGATCAACGCCGCGGACCTGTTTCCACTGGACGACACCTATTTCAATTATTCCGGTTCGTTGACCACGCCGCCGTGCTCCGAAGGTGTCAACTGGATGGTGCTGGCCGCGCCCAGCTCCGTCTCCGAGGCGCAGGTGAAGCAATTCACCGACATCTTCCCGTTGAGTGCCCGGCCGGTGCAGCCGCTCAACGGCCGGGTGGTGAACGTCAGCAATTAGTTGAACTGACAATTTAACAGGTCCTAAAGAACGCGGACTGATGTCCGCGTTCTTGTCTGTGATGAGTACGGAGATGCAACATGTTTGAGTGGATGTACGAACCCCAGGCCTGGGTGGCGCTGTTGACGCTGACGCTGCTGGAAATCGTGCTTGGTATCGACAACATCATTTTTATCTCCATTCTCGTCAGCCGCTTGCCGTAGAAGCTGCGGCAAAAGGCACGCATGATCGGCCTGTTCCTGGCCATGTTCACCCGTGTCCTGCTGCTGTTGATGTTGGCCTGGATCATTCGGCTCACCGAGCCCTTGTTCAGCATACTCGACTATGATATCTCCGGTCGCGATCTGATTCTGATCGGCGGCGGCCTGTTCCTGCTGGCCAAGAGTACGCTGGAGATTCATGGTTCGCTGGAAGGCGCGGAACTGCGGCACGTCGGCGCCAAGGCCGCGGCGGCCGGTTTTGTCAGCGTGGTGATTCAGATAGCGATCCTCGACATCGTTTTCTCCCTCGACTCGGTCATCACCGCCGTGGGCATGGCCGATCATGTGCCGGTGATGGTGCTGGCCATCGTCATCGCCATCGGCGTGATGATGATCGCCGCTAAGGCCATCGGCGAATTCGTCGACAAGCATCCCACCATCAAGATGTTGGCGCTCAGCTTCCTGGTGTTGATCGGGGTGGCCCTGATCGGCGAGGGGCTGAACCTGCATATCCCCAAGGGCTACATCTACTTCGCCATGGCCTTCTCGCTGATGGTGGAGCTGCTCAACCTGCGGCTGCGCGCCAAGCGCCAAGCCGCCGCGCCGGTGGAGCTGCACAATCGCTATCGCGAGGGGGAAGGCAGCGATTAGCCCGGTTCCTTGCGCACCAGGCCGGTCAATCCCACCGCGAACAGGGTGGCCAGTAATCCAGCCCATGCTGATATGTAGCCACATGTAGCCGCGTAACAGGGCGCCGCAGGGCAGGCCCCGATCGCCGGCGTGACAGCGGTGATTGGCATTGGGCAGCCAATACTCCTCCTGGTGCAGATTGACGAAGCGGCCGCGCGGGCTGAAACACTGTTGCGCCAGGTCGTGTCAATCAATGGCCATGGGACGGTCCTGTCGGGGTCATCATTGGATATCGGACCAGCGTGCCCCGGGATGGGGATGTCTCCGGGGGGGATGGGTCAGGCGCTCTGCGGCAGCTCCGGGTGCGCATCATTGGCCGGCGCGAAGTCGGGGCTCAGCGGCGGCAGCCCGTGGGCCATGCGCGCCTTGTCACACTTTTCCTCGCTCAGGCCGCCAAAGCCGGTGTACATGATCTCACTGCACACGGCGGGACGTTGTTCGTAGATGGAACAGTACACCGCCTGGCCGATCTCGCCCTGCAGCGCACAGCAGCGTGGCGGCCTGGCGTCGCTGCCTTTCATGGCGATGAGGTGGGTGTGTATGGGGACGGTCATCTCCGGCGGTACCCGGCCGCCAAG
>JASBUE010000237.1 GCA_030148045.1 Candidatus Tenderia sp. | reverse complement strand
CATGCCGGTGACGTCACTGGGCCGATCGACCTTGGTAGGGCGGGCCTCGACATCAATCATGGTTGCGGGGGCTACGGAGTTGCCGCCGGATTCGGAGTTGCGCGAGCCGATCAGATCCAGCAGTTCGCCGCGGGCGCCGGCCTTATAAATGCCGTACATGGGGTTGTGTGGATTGTTGCCGGTGTCATTACCGGAACGGGCCGGAATGATTGTGCCATTGGTATTGGCCAGGGTGCCGGCGGAGGCGCGGGCCTGGATGCCGCGCAAAAAGGCGCTGTCGGAATGAAAGGCCAGACCCATGTCGGTGTTGATGAAGTTGCCCTGGCTGACGGAAGGGATCATGTCACCCGGCAGGCCGAGCTTGCTGTAACCGGCGGTGGAAAGAAAATCCAGCTGTCCGCCACGCCCGCCCACCAGCACATTGGAGCCGACAATATTGGCGCCGCCGGCCAGATCAAAACAGATGAAGGGGACTTTTCCGGCGCCGGCCGCAGTAATACCGCAGCGGGTTTGCAGGGCCTGCATGTCACTGGCCAGCGCGGCGTGGGCAAAGCGCGGACTGGCGAACAGGCCGAGCAGGGAACTGCTGCCCAGCACCAGGCCGGAACCGGCAAGGAAGCCCTGGCCGAGGAAATCACGTCGGCTGAGCGGGCGTTTATGATCTCGGTGATAATAGGGGCCGTCGTTTGCGGAGTGTTTTGACTTCTTTGCCATTGAATGCGTCCTCTATTGTAGCAACATGGCTGCGCTGCCCAGCACGGCAGTACACATGCCCTTGACGATGGTGCGGGTGCGGGCGGCGTCACAAGCCGTTGGGCAGCCGGCGGTTAATTGTTCATACAGGCCGTCGCCTATGCCATTACCGTCGGCATCAAGCGTACTGCTTAATTCAGTTCGTACTTCGTTATACGTCGTTGCGGTGCCGATATTGCTGCCAATCATGTTGTTGTACAGGCTGGTGGTAAGCGCATCGATAGCAGCGGTCTTCGCGGCAAAGGCGGTGGCCACATCTGCATTGAAGTCGAAGCTGCTACCGAAAAAGGCCGTACGCAGACCGGCATCCTCGACCAGACTGCTGCAGTAGTCGAAAGACAACTGGGTAATGGCAACCTGATGCGCGGAGACGAAGCCTTCGATATTTTCCACTGACGGCAGCTGTTGCCTGACGGTGCTGAAGGTGGAGCTGCCATCATCAGTCTGGGCCGTGACACCGGTGACTTCCGCCATGGTGTTGTTGATTTCTTCGAACGTGCGCAGGCCGATATCGGAAGCGGGATCAGGTGTGGGCACGGGCGCCGGGCTGTAGCTGCCGCCGCGACTCATGGCGTTGGTATTGGCGCCAATCACATCAAAGGTAAGAAAAAACTCATCGCTGTCAGCACCTTTTTCCAGCGGGAAGATAGTGCCTATGGATGAGAGCTGTTGACCCGTTGGCGTATAGGCGGCGGCTGTGAGCGTGGTATCGACATTGATCCAGGCCTGGCCTACATCGGCTTCGGTGCCATTCATGCCCAGGCGGATACCCTTGATCGGAATGCTGCCAGGGCGGGCATCGCCGAGGGTGACATAGGTCGGTTTGGCGAACATGTAGCTGTAATCATCGAAGCGGGACATTTCGAACATGATGTAGCTGTCAGGCACATCGACCAGGTGGCTGATGTTAAACAGCATGAAGAGTATCTGGCCTACACCAGCATCGAAGTTCTGCTGGATCTGGGGCTGGGTCAGGGCGCGGTTGTGAATGGCGACCATGCGAATACGGCCCTGCCATTGCTGATCACCGGAAGCTTCATTGCCGAGAATGAAGGCGTAGCTGTCATCCCAGTCGACGAGATCGCCGCCTGAGGCGGGATCGGCATCGCCGGTGTATTCTGCATTGACATAGATGCGGCGGCCGTTAGTGGGATCATAGGTGAGCACCACATGCTGCAGCGTGGCCTGCAGGCGTTGGTCATCATCATTGGTGGACAGATCCGGGCTACCGTTGAGATCGGTGGTAGTGCTGCGGTGCAGGAAGTTGTAGTTGTAAAGCGTCTGGCCGAGGGTAAAGTTGCGGGCGTCATTGCCGGCGGAGTAGCTGATGATGCGCGCCGGGCCTTCCTGGGTGACATTGGCGGGCACTACCCAGGCTTCAATCGTGTATTCGCCGGTGGCGCGGATCAGGTCGTGCAGTTTTTTACTGGCGTCGGTTTTGCCCTGGGCCTTGCCGTTGATGATCTCGATGCCGTAATTGCTGAGCCAGTTGACCTCGCCGGAGAGGCTCAGGTTGAGCGCCGGTTCCACGCCACTGGTGTCATAGGCAATGGTGTTGGCGCCGATGTTCTGGAATTCATAGAGGGCGATAATATTGGACTCTTGCCGTTGCCCGCCACTGGCAATCAGGCCGTGTTCCATACGCAGGGCGCGGCTGGGCACCAGATCGCTGTCTACCGGTGTTGGGGTAATGGGATTGGCGTAGTTGCTGATGGCAGTCTGTATTTCAGCGGCGTTGCTGGCGCAGTCACTCCAGCAGTTATGGAACCCGTCGCGCAGGCGAATCACCAGGCGCGAGTTGGAGGGGTTGTCCAGATCGATCTTGCTTTTCGCTGCTGCCAGTGCGGCGCTGATATCGCTGTTGGCAAAATACGGCGCCTGTGCGGTGACGGCGGATTCTGTATGGCAGCTACTGCAGCGTTGCACCAGCAGGTTGTGGATGCTACTGAACAGGCTGGTATCGGCCGGGAAGGTCTTGCTGCTGCCGGGTTCAAGCTGGTTGGGGGTCGGCGCCTTGAGGTCAATCTTGCGCGGGGCGTTGCTGATGCTGCCAACCCAGTTATTGATGTAGGAAACGATGGTCTCGGCGCAGACCTGGGGAATAGGATCCCAGCAGTTATGTCCGCCGGCCACCTTGGTCGCCAGACGCGAGGAGGCGGGATCCTGCAGATTGACGAACAGGCCGAAGCTGTTGTTACCCTGGGCTTCGCGGTAGGCGAGGTTGACGTCATCGGTGCGCGCAAACGTTGGAAATTGTCCGACGCTCTGGTTGTGGCAGCGGCCGCAGCGGTTGCTGCTTCGTAGTCCTTCCCAGAGTGTCACGCGAAAAGACTGGGTGTCTTCGGTGGCCGGGGCCGGGCCAGTGTACTCGGTGGACGTGATGCTGATGTCCGGTGCGGATTCGGTTTCCGCACCGCCGCCGCAGGCGGACAGGGCGCTGGCGGCCAGCAGCAACAGGCCGCCCCTGAATAGATGACGAAAACGAATGGGGAAGCGGGTCTTATTCATAATGGCGCACGCTGGTTTGTTGGTCGTCATATTCAGTTACCCATGCAGTAGGAAACGGCATCGGCAAACACGGTTTTCAGATTGTAGCCGCTGCTTTTGAAGTTACTGGTCAGGCTGCTGATCTGCGTGCCATCAGGCTCACGCAGGCAGACGGCCCGGAAGACCTTTTTTGCCTGACAGCTGGCAAAAGCCTCGCTCTGCGCCAGTTCCCGGCCCATGGATTTGGCCCCGGCGCCGCTGCCGGGCAGGGCGGGATCCCAGCCCAGCACCGAGTTGGGGCCTGCGCGCCAGTAGTTGTCCCAGCTGTCGTCGGGGGTGACATAACCATAGGGAAAGACGGTCGCGTTCTGCAGAAACTTGGGTTGTACCCGGCTGCCGGTTTCCGGATCGTTGCCGGTGTTGTACACCAGCTGGCCGGTCTCGATGTTGCTGGTGTATTCAAAATCGTAATAGGCGTAGGCCTGCATCAGGGGATCCATGCCGGTGTGGCAACCGCTGCATCTATTAATATAGATACGGCTGTCACCGCCGGGGCTGCGGCTGGCGTCCTGACGGATGCGATCCGTATTGCGGGTATTGTCCTTGATCTGTTCCATGTCCACGCACAGGTGGTTGAGCAGGGTGAAGCGGAACATGGCGCGGTTAGTGCCATCGCTAAAGAAAGCGCGGGCGGCGGCGCGACTGGTGATGATACCGGCAGTGGCGGCAGCCGGCAGGCCGGTGACGGTTGACTGGGTAGTTTTGACCAGGATGTTCGAGTCGCTGAGATCCATGCCTCGGCTTTCCATATCGATGTAGTGCTGGTTGCTGCTGACAGAATAGGCTGTCAGCCCCAGGCCACTGTTGCCTGTATAAAGAATATCGGCCGAGAGAATATCGCGGAAGTCCTGCTCGTCGCGAATGATGCCGATGACTGTAGCGGTGTAGTCATTTAGCGGGGCGAAG
>JASBUE010000233.1 GCA_030148045.1 Candidatus Tenderia sp. | reverse complement strand
GGCAACGAGTTCATGCCGCCGCTCAACGAAGGCAGCCTGCTGTACATGCCCACCGCGTTGCCCGGCATGTCGATCACCGAGGCCGGCAAGATCTTGCAGTCCATGGACCGGCAGCTGAAACAGTTTCCGGAAGTGGAACGCGTGTTCGGCAAAATCGGCCGTTCTACCAGCCCCACCGACCCGGCGCCGCTGTCGATGGTAGAGACGGTGGTCAGTTTAAAGCCCATGGACCAGTGGCGCGAGGGGCTGACCTGGGACGGGCTGATTGCGGAGATGGACGAAAAACTGCGCTATCCGGGCATGCCCAATATCTGGTGGATGCCCATTCAGACGCGCACTGAAATGCTCGCCACCGGCATCCGTTCCAGCCTCGGCATCAAGGTGTTTGGCACCGAGCTTTCCGAGATTGAAGCGACCGCGGTGCGCATTGAACGCGCCCTGCAGGATGATGCACGCACACGGACTTATACCCGCAGCGCCTTCGCCGAGCGCCTGACCGGTGGGTACTTTCTGGATTTCGACATCGATCGGGACAAGATCGCCCGCTACGGGTTGACGGTGGCCGACGTGGAGGACGTCATCATGGCCGCCGTCGGTGGCCTGGAGGTGTCCGAGACCATCGAGGGACGTGAACGTTACGCCATCAACCTGCGTTACGCGCGTGAGTTTCGGGATCACCCTGAAGCGCTGGAACGGGTGCTGGTGCCGACCCCGTCGGGTACCCAGGTACCCATTACCCAATTGGCCGATCTGAAGTTCCTCACCGGGCCACCGTTGCTGCGCAACGAAGACGGCCAACTGGTGGCCTTCGTGTTCGTCGACGTCAAAGATATCGGTATCGCCGATTACGTTCACCTGGCGCGCCAGGTAGTGAGTGAAAAAGCCGCCGTGCCCGCCGGCTACCGGATTGCCTGGGCCGGCCAGTTCAAATACTTCGAGCGCGCCAAGGCCAGGCTCCAGGTATTGGTGCCGATCACCCTGTTCATTGTGTTTTTCATGCTGTTCCTGAACCGGGGTTCGCTGGTCGAGGCACTGATCATTCTGCTGACGATTCCGTTCTCACTGATCGGTGCCGTGTGGTTACTGTACTGGCTTGATTACAACCTGAGTGTCGCCGTTGCGGTGGGCATGATCGCGCTCGCAGGTCTCGCGGCCGAGATGGGTGTGCTCATGATGTTGTATCTCGGCTTGACTTACCACCAGCGGCATGGCGAGAGCCGGTTAAACGATCGGCGGGATTTGACAGAAGCCATTGTTGAAGGTGCCGGGCGGCGTATTCGTCCCATGCTGATGACCGGCATGGCACTGCTGCTTGGCCTGGTGCCGATTATGTGGAGTACCGGCAGCGGTGCGGACGTCATGAAACGCATCGCTGCCCCCATGGTGGGCGGAATCACCTCGGCACTGTTCATGGTGCTGGTGGTGTTCCCGGCCGTATTCGCCCTATGGAAAGGGCGCGAAGTATCGCAGGCGCGTGATCCTGCGCTCAAGGATGAAAGTCATTAGCAACCGAGTCAAATTCAGACTCATCAGAAGGAGGTAGTTGTCATGAAAAAGATCACTTACTTGTCTTCCGTAGTCGCCTTGACGGCGGCCATCGGATTCGGTGTGACAGCACCCGTGGACGCGGGCGAACAAACAGTCACAGCGCAAACCCATAGCGACGATAGCGCGGTCAGTCGAAGCGGGTGCCGCCACCCGGATCGCTCCAAGTGTCGTCGCCCGATTCACAAGCAGGCACAGGAAGAGCAGCCGTCCGTGGAGGCCCGCCCGAAAAAGACCCGGCGCTGCCTTAAAGGCATCCAGCCGCATCGATCACCGCGCAGATGTTAACGTGTTGATGCGATGTAGTGTGCTTTGAACGGGCGGTGCACATCGTAGAGCACCGAGCACCACGGGGCGGGCCATCCGCTTGACCTGCTTCGTGGTGCGAACGGTAAAGCTCGCCACCGTTTTCTCATGAAGACGGTGCTCGGGCTCAAATGCGCGTGAGAAACGCGACCTTGTAGATCATTGTATCGGAGGTGAACGATGAAACACTACACCCCATTTTATCTATCAACCATACTTGCCGCGTTTATTGGCGGTTTGGTCTCTTTTTTATACCCGGAATTGTAAATGGTCAAATGATGGACGGCGGCAATATGAAAGAAATGATGCAACGGATGATGAGCGATGTTCTGCCGCCGGGCATCGATCCGGCGCTATTGCCGACGCCGACATCCGAAGGCGCGAAGCTGCTCAACCTTTACTGCGCGCAGTGCCACAACCTGCCTGGGCCCGGCATGCACACGGCACGGGAGTGGCCGCCCGTGGTTGACCGAATGAACCGGCGCATGCGGATGATGAGTGGTCGCGGCATGATGGGTATGATGATGGGGCGCGTCGAAGCCCCTTCCGAGAGCGAACTCCAGGAACTTGTCAATTACCTGCAAGTACACGCTCAGATACCGATCGATACAACGCGGTATCCGGAACTGGATACGCCGGCGGGGAGAGCTTTCCATACCGCGTGTTCGCGCTGTCACGCGCTTCCAGATCCGCAACAACATACAACCGATGAATGGCCTGGTGTAGTAGCGCGCATGAAACAGAATATGGTCGCCATGGGAAAAAGCGTGCCGGACGAGGCAAGCATTGGGGAGATCGTGCAATTTCTTCAACGCCATGCGAGCAAGCAGGAGTGATTAATCACCACCGTTGCGGCCTGCAGCGTTGGGATACTGTTGTTGTGAGGACAGCGATTTTGCACAGAACGCCAAGGATCTAAGAAGATGCCTATGTATGACCACATGAACGCCCCCTCGTCTATGGGTGGCAGCGAATGGGCACTGTTAGCCTTTTTCTGGGTGCTCAGTATCGTGGTAGTCACGCTGCTGCTGCTCTCGTGGCGGCGGTCGCCGCGCTCGGGAGCTCCAGCAAAGGTGCTGCATCCATCTTTGGAAAGAGACCGGTGGCGATCCGTGCCCGAGGTGCAACTGGCCATGATCGGACTGCCTTTATCATTACTGTGGGAGGTCGCGCAATTCCCACTCTACACTGTTTGGCACCAGAATGATTGGGGCTACATCTTATACGGCCTTGCCCATTGCACATTGGGAGACTTGTTGATCCTGCTTTCTATCTATGAACTGGTGGCCTTGCTAAACCGTAACCGGCGCTGGGTCGAAAGCAACATTCTGTTTAACGGTCTGCTTTTTACACTAACCGGGCTGGGCTACACCATCTACAGTGAGATCACCAATGTGCGCATCAAGGGTACCTGGGGCTACACGGAATTGATGCCGATCGTTCCTGTTGTCGGGATTGGTGGAATGCCTTTTCTGCAGTGGTTGCTGGTCCCGCCCATCCTGCTGGGCTTGATGCGCCTGCTAAGGCCTGTGAAGGAATTATCTACGTAGCAAGGAGCGTTTGGCACATGAGCAGAACGAACACACCTCAGCGGCGTTTGGGTTTCTTGCGTGTGGCCCGACTATCCAGATCATCGATAATCGGGCAACCCGCTTCACTGCCGCGGCACAGGTTGATGAGCAGCGTG
>JASBUE010000231.1 GCA_030148045.1 Candidatus Tenderia sp. | reverse complement strand
ACCGGCATCGTCCACGCTCGTTGCCGTAGTACGACGTCGGCGTCTGCCGTGACCAAAACCGGGGCGCTTGTTCTGCGGTGTTATCAGGGCACGTAGGCCGGCGAAACTGTCTGAAGTGACCAGACCACGGGCCACCAGTTCGGCCAGCGCCCCTTCCACCTGGGTGCGCAGCAGGCCGGTCTGTTGTACCAGGTCGATAAAAAAGGAGGCGCCCTGTTGTTGCAAGGTGTCCATCACCTTGTGCGCCGTCGCTGACAGTTTTAACTGTTGGATGTCGGTGTCGTCGCTCAGCTTGTGCCAGTAGTGGGCATATTGCCGCGCCACCAGGGCAATGGGCGTGATACGCACCGGTGCGGCCTTGCGCGCCTCCTTGCCTTCGCTCTGTTTGGGCAGGTTGAGACGCAGCCAGGTGATACGTCCTGAAAGGCAGAGGTTTTCCAGCATGTCGCTGCTGTAGCGCTCCAGCCGCGCGGGCAAGACCTCCTCCTCCCACCCCACCGCCGGGATGGAGTAAGCTTCCAGCTGTTCCAGCACGCCGAGCAACGCATCCTGCCCTTCCCCGCGGTCCTCCACGCGTTGCCAGTGAAACAGAAAACGCAGGTAGTCGGCTGGAGCCACCGCCTCGATCTCGCTGCGCAGACGTTTCAGCGTGTAACGATGGATGCGCGCCAGCAGGCGCCGGTCGCACCATTCGGTTTCATTCATTGTCTGGCTGAAATTACCCTGGATGGCGAAGCCTTCCTGTTCCAGTTCCATGAGGGCGATGGAGACCTGTTGTGTGGACAAACCCAGGGGCGCGGCCAGTTGTGCCACGGTCACCGGCCCCAGCCCTTCCAGGCGGCTGCGGATCAGTTCGCGCAGGGCGTCTTCTTTGTGCAGGGGCTGGTCATCATTTTCAACAAAAGGATCGATAGGCGGCTCACGCTCTGGCTCGGGAAACAGCGTCAGCATTTCATTCAAACGTTCGGCGGCGACCCAAAGCTTTGTATCTTCATCAACGGAGATCAGCGTGACACGCTTATCGTCCGTCAGGGTTTTGAACAGATGCTGCCAACCAAAACCCAGTGCATCTTTTTCAACCAGCGGCCCGCGCTGCGCCTCTTCCTCGGTCATGAAGCCGAGCATGATCAGACCATCATGCAGCTCGTCCGCGCTGCGGGCATCGGGCCAGGCCTCTGAGTGCACACGCTGGATGGCGGCCATGTCCAGACGCCCGATGTCCGCCGCCGTTTCCGGATCGAGATAACGGCGTTGTTGAATGGCCAGGGTGCGGCGCTCCTCCGCCGGGGCGTCGTCGAGAAAGGCGTAGGGCCGGGCGTTGATCACCTCCATGGACAACGGCGACGGCGTGGTGAGATCACAGGTGACCAGTTTGATCTCGCCCTGCTCCAGCCGGGTGAGCAGATTGATCAGACCATCGATGTCCATGGACTCGTACAAGCAATCCTGGATGGTCTGGTTGACCAACGGATGGTCGGGCACCTCGCGGTCGCCGGCGATGTTCTCGAAGCAGGCCAATTGGTCGGGAAAGATCACCGCCACCAGGTCCTCGGCGTCAGAACGCTGGAACTGGGCCGGCACCCGCTTGCCGTTGCGGCTGCGGATCACCGCCAGGGCGATGTTGGCGTTCCAGCGCCAGCGCGTGGCGAACAGGGGCGCGGCCAGCAGGGCCTGGACCAGGATCTCTTTCACCGTGGCCGGTTTGAGATAAGTGGCCGGCTCTTCAAGCGGAAAGCTGTGGGTCGGCCCGAGTGACAGAATGATGCTGTCCTCGGTGGCGGCGGCCTGCAGCTCGAAGTTGAACTTGCGACAGAAGCGTTTGCGCAGCGCCAGCCCCCAGGCGCGGTTGATACGCGAGCCGAAGGGTGAATGGACGACGAAGTGCATGTCGCCCACCTCATCGAAGAAGCGTTCGAAAATAAGTGTATCGAATGTGGGCAGCGCACCCAGGGCCGCCTTGGCCGCGGCCAGATATTCAGTCAGTTGTTGCGCCGCCGGTAACGGCAGATTCAGTTCCTGCTGCAGCCACGATCCGGTTGCTTCCACGCCTTGTTCGAGCTGAGTGGAGATACTTTCACGTAATCGCGACACCGCCAGCGACAATTCATCGGTGCGCCCCGGCGCCTCGCCGAACCAGAACGGGATATTGGGCGGCTGGCCGTGGGCGTCCTCCACATAGACCTTGCCCTGCTCGATTTTCAAAATACGGTAGGAGGTGTTGCCGAGCTGAAAGATGTCGCCGGGCAGGCTCTCAAAGGCGAAGTCTTCGTTTAGGCTGCCGATGGAATAGCCTTCGGGCGACAGGATCACGTCGTAGTCGAACAGGTCGGGGATGGCGCCGCCGTTGATGATGGCGGTCAGCCGCGCGGCGGGCCGCGGCCTCAGCCAACCATTGATAGCGTCGCGATAGAGGTAGGCGCCGCGTCGACCGCGGCGGGTGGAGAAGCCGTCGGCCAGCATGCGCACCGCCGCGGTAAAAGTCGCGCGCGTTAAGTCACGATAGGGCCAGGCACGGCGAAACTGTTCATACAGCGCGGCCTCCTGCCACTCGCGCGCGGAGACCTCGGCGACGATCTGCTGCGCCAGCACATCCAGGGGCTGTTCGGGCATGAGGATGCGGTCCAGCTCGTCTCTGCGCACTGCATCCAGCAACGCGGTGCATTCGAGCAGGTCGTCGCGCGACAGCGGAAACAGCCGCCCCTTGGGCAGGCCGCCCACCGCGTGGCCGGAACGACCGACGCGCTGCAAAAAGATGGCGATGGAGAGCGGCGAACCCAGCTGACAGACCAGGTCCACGGCGCCGATGTCGATGCCCAGCTCCAGCGAGGCGGTGGCCACCAGGGCGCGCAACCGGCCACCCTTGAGGCGCTGTTCGGCATCCAGGCGATGCTCGCGCGCCATGCTGCCGTGGTGGGCAGTGACATGCTCCTCCCCCAGCCGTTCGGCCAGAAAACGCGCCGCCCGCTCCGCCAGCCGGCGGGTATTCACAAAGATCAGCGTGGTGCGGTGTTCATTCACCAGCTCGGCCAGGCGGTCGTAGATCTCATCCCACACCTCGGCGGCCATGATCGCCTCCAGCGGCGAGTTGGGCACCTCGATGGCCAGGTCGCGCTCGCGCACATGGCCGGTGTCGATGATGCTGCAGGCCTGCCCCGGGCCGGTGAGATAATCGGCCATGGCCGCGATGGGCTTCTGGGTGGCCGACAGGCCGACACGGTTGGGTCGGGCCCCGTGGTGCGCCTCACACAGGGCGGCCAGGCGCTCCAGCGACAGGGCCAGATGGGCGCCGCGCTTGTTGCCCGCCAGGGCGTGGATCTCGTCCACGATCACGGTGCGTACCGTCTGCAGCATCTCGCGCCCCGAGGCGGAGGTGAGCAGGATGTAGAGCGATTCCGGCGTGGTGACCAGGATGTGGGGCGGCTGACGGCGCATGCGCGCCCGTTCGCCCTGGGGCGTGTCGCCGCTGCGCACCCAGGCGCGGATCTCCAGGTCCAGCCCGCCATGCTCACCACGCTTCGTTGCGGGGGCGTCGAGACGCCGGTCTGGCGGGGTGCTCGGACCGGAGGACGGTGAAGGCGTAGCAGATTCTACGTCGAGCCGGCCGTCGGGAGAACACCCCGCCAGATCGGATGTAGCGGCGCCCGCAGCAGATGAGTGGTGAGCATGGCGGGCTTTGGTCTGCTGGAACAGCTCTTCGCGAATGCCGGCCAGGGGCTGTTCCAGGTTTTTCTGGATATCGTTGGAGAGCGCCTTCAGCGGCGAGACATAGAGCACGGTGGTGGCA
>JASBUE010000230.1 GCA_030148045.1 Candidatus Tenderia sp. | reverse complement strand
GGTCAGTCCCGCCACGATACGCCGTTGGAAGATGAGCACCACCAGGATCACCGGCACGGTCACCACCACCGAGGCGGCGGCGATGGAGCCGGTGGGTTGTTCGAAGCGCGAGCTTCCGGTAAAGAAGGCAATGGCCGCCGGCACGGTGCGCGCATCATTGGTCGAGGTGAGCGCGATGGCAAACAGGAAGTCATTCCAGGCGAACATGAACACCAGGATAGCCGCCGTAAACACCCCCGGCGCCGCCAGCGGCATGATGACGTAGACGAAGGCCTGCAGCGGCGTGGCGCCGTCGACACGGGCAGCCTTGTCCAAATCCCACGGGATTTCGCGAAAAAATGCCGCCAGGGTCCAGATCGCCAGCGGCAGGGTGAAGGTCATGTAGGGCAGGATCAGGCCGGGCCAGGTGTCGTACAGGCCGAAGCTGCGCCACACATTGAACAGCGGCCCGATGATGGAGACCGGGGGAAACATGGCGATGGAGAGCGCCGCGGCCAGAATCAGGCGCCGCCCGGGAAATTCGAGCCGGACGATGGCGTAGGCGGCGAACATACCCAGCAAGACGGCGGCCAGGGTCGAAATCCCGGCGATGCCGATGGAGTTCCACAGGGCAGCGGAAAACTGCGGATCACGGAACACCGCTTGGTAATGTTCCAGGCTGATCGCCTGCGGAAAAAAACGGTTGTCAGCGAGATCGGCAGCGCGCTTGAGTGACAGCGACACGATCCAGGCCACCGGCGTCAAGGCGTAGATCACCACCACGGCGCTGCCCATGCCCCAAAAAATCCGTTCCAGGCGTCCGACGCTCATTTCTCATCCCGCCGCGACAGATCGATACCGAACCCCTTGATATAGAGCACGGCAATCAACAACACGCAGATGAAAATCAACACCGACACCGCCGAGCCGAGGCCAAGATTCAGGCGCGTAATGAGCGTGTTATAACCGATGACAGAGACCGACTCCGTGCCCTGGGCCCCGCGCGTTTGCACGAACACCGTATCGAAGATGCGAAACGCATCCAGGGTACGAAACAGCAATGCCACCATGATCACCGGCCGCATCAGCGGCAGGGTAATCTTGAAAAAACGCTGCACCGCGTTGGCGCCGTCCACCCGTGCGGCGCGCAGCAGATCCTCCGGCACCAACGTCAGACCGGCCAGCAACAGCAGCGCCATGAAGGGTGTGGTCTTCCAGATCTCGGTCTGGATGATGACGAAAAAGGCCGACCAGCGCTCGGTCAGCCACCCCCCCTCCAGCCCCGGCAGCGCATTGACGAAGCCGGTGGTAGGATCGAAGGCGAAGCGCCAGCTCATGGCCGCCACCACGGTGATGATGCCATAAGGCACCAGCAGCGAGGTGCGCACCAGCCGCCGTCCCAACAGGGCGCGATGCATGATCAAGGCGAAGACGAACCCCAGCACCAGTTCGAGCGCCACCGAGCCCACGGTGATGACCAACGTGTTGAACAAGGACTGCCACCATATCTCGGAGCCGAGCACACTCATGTAGTTCTCCAGACCGATGAAGCGGCGCTGATCGGGAAAACGCAGATCATAGCGGAACAGGGACAGCCACAGGGCGTACAGCATGGGCCAGGCCGTGACCACCACCATGGCGATAATGGCCGGCGCGCACAACAGCCAGGCGAGGCGATGCTCGGCGCTCGAACGCCGGCTCACAACAGCCCCTCCGACGCCAGGGCCCGTTCCACCGCCCGGCGCAGCCGCTCCACATCGGCGTCGGGATCGATATCGCGCATGGGATGCAGGGTATGGCTGATGGCCAGGGAGACGTCGGCGTAGAGCGGCGTCTGCGGCCGCTGCACGGCGTCGTGTAATGTTTTGCGTAGCAGATCGGCAAAGGGAAAGGTCTGGCGCACTTTCTCGTCGTCATAGAGTGCCGCGATGGTCGGCGGCAGCCCGCCAAGCTTGGCTGCCAGGCGCTGGTTCGGCTCGGAGGCGAGACAAAGTGGCCGCCTCGAAGGCGAGATCGGGATGACGGCTGTGGGCGCCGATACCGAGATTGATACCGCCGATGGTGATCCTGCTGGGTTTGCCTTCGATCACCGCCGGCCAGCGCGCCCAGCCCATGTGCTCGGCCACCGCGGGGGCATTGGCGCGCGCGCTCGGCCAGACGAAGGTGTAGTTGATCATGAAGCTCGATTCCCCGGCTTCAAAGGCGAGGCGCGCCTGGTCCTCCCGCGCCCCGGCCAGTGACGGATCGGCCGCCGGTGAATTGGCGATACGCTGCATCACCTCCAGCGCACGGCGCGTGGGCGTCTCTTCCAGCGATACCTGCTCACCGTCCGGCCCCAGCACCGATCCGCCCGCCGACGCAAGCAACGCGACGAAGAACACGGTGAGTCCTTCGTAGCGCTCGCCCTGGGCCTGGATACCGCCTTTGTCGCCTAGCACCTCAGCCTGGCTGATCATCTCGTCCCAGGTCTGGGGCGGCGTGGCCACACGGTCGCTGCGATACCACAACAATTGGGTGTTGGTGGTAAACGGCGCCGCCCATAATCGCCGCTGGTAGGTGGCACTTGCCACGGCGCTGTCCAACCGTCCTTCACGCGCCTTGTGCGCCGCCTCCCCCTGCCAGGGCAATACCCAGCCCGCCTCGGCGAACTCGGCCGTCCAGATCACATCCATGCCGATGATATCGATGTCGGAATCGCCGGCCGCCAAGCGGCGCGCCAATTGCTCACGCTGCTGGTCGGCATCGGTGGGCAGTGGCGCCAGCTCGATTTGATAGCGCCCCTGCGACGCCCCGGCGCAGCGTCGCGCCGCCTGCAAAAACGCCCCCGAGGGCTCATCGAAGACATACCAGCGCAGCCGGGGCGTCTGCGGGGCATGCTCGGCGCAACCGGGCAGAATGCTCAACACGCCGCCGAAGAGAAGGATTGCTGTGATTCGCCTCGAATTCGACATTCCAGTCCCTCTATTTTTCGGCAACCCGCTACCAATTCCGATCAAAAATAATTCACAAATCACCGCCGACGGCCATTGCCACGACCCAATTCAGCCCCAGCATGCCTATGCGCCACCTAACGCCAAAAGCATCGACTTTCCGCCAGGCGGCTCAATCTAGGCGTGGTGGCTTTCCAGGTTTTTCGTTTTTTTGAGTGCAATTGTGAAATTTCAATGCCGAATCCGGTTCAGACGCCTTAGGATAGCTATTCATTATGAAAATTTAGCACGGGGGAGGCCATGATCAATGCAGAGTTATTACGTAACGAAGGTATTCTCGTCGTAAGACCCGTAGATAAACTCGAGAGCGCCGATTTCGAGCGGCTACGTTTGTTGGCCGACCCCTACCTCGAAGAACATGGTGAACTCAACGGCCTGATGATCGAGGCCGAGTCCTTTCCCGGCTGGGAGGACTTCGCCGGCCTGCTGTCCCATATCCGCTTCGTACGCAATTATCAGCGCAAAATCGAGCGTGTCGCGGCGGTCACCGACAGCGGTTTTCTGGCCATCCTGCCCAAGGTCGCCGACTATTTCGTCTCCGCCGACGTCCGGCACTTTGACTATGAAGAGCGCGGCAAGGCGCTGAACTGGTTGCGCACAGGACTGAAAACCCCCTGAGCGGGCACACGGGCGGAAGCGTATGAAGCAGCCGGACACCACCCAGCCACAGACACCCTCACAGTTCGACCCGCTCATCGACACACTCGAACAGCGCGGCGAACAACCGCTATTACAGATATTCCTGGCGACACAGACGGAACAGTGGTCCTATGGCCGTTTCGGCCACCAGGTGCAGGCGCTGGCGCGCGGCCTGCGGCAGCGTGTCGATCCGGGCGAAGCGGTGGCCCTGCTCGGCCCGGAGACGCCGGAATGGATTATCGCCGCCCTGGCTGTGCTGCGCGCCGGCGCGGTGGTCATGCCCTTGGACCTTCAGCTTGCCGACGACACCCTGAAACACATTTTACAGGACAGTGACGCACCCCTGATCTTCACCACCTCCCGCCATCAAGCGCGCGCCCGCGCAGCGGCACCGCAGGCGCAGCTGTTGCTGCTGGATGCTGCGGCTGACGACCCGGACAGCTGGCAAAGCCTGCTGGTGGGCAACCATACCGCGTTGCCGGCCAACCATTCTGACGACACGGCGGCACTGTTTTACACCTCCGGCACCACCGGTCCACCCAAGGGCGTGCCGCTCAGCCACGGCAACCTGGCATTCCAACTGGACACGGTGGCAAAGGCCGGCATGGTGCGCAACGGGGACCACGTCTTGCTGCCCCTGCCCCTGCATCATGTCTATCCCTTTGTGATCGGGCTTTTGACACCCATATCCCTGGGACTGACATTGATCATTCCCTATGCCCTGACCGGACCGCAACTGATGCGGGCGCTGCACCACGGCAAGGCGACTGTGATCATCGGCGTGCCGCGGCTCTATCAGGCCATGTTCGACGGCATCGTCAGCCGTACCACCCGTGCAGGCCGTCCCGCCGCCCTCCTCTTCCATGCGCTGCTGCGGCTGAGTCTGATCAGCCGCCGGCGCCTCGGACACAGCCCCGGCAAATGGCTGTTGTTTCCCCTGCACCACCAAGTGGGCAGGCAACTGCGCATATTGGCCTGCGGCGGTGCGGCCCTGGACCCCGACCTGGCATGGAACCTGGAAGCCCTGGGCTGGCAGGTGGCAGTCGGCTACGGCCTCACCGAGACCGCACCGCTGCTGACCATCGATCCGCCCGGCCAGGTACGCCCGGGGACCGTCGGCAAACCGGTGCCCGGTGTGGAATTGCGCATCGACCGTCAGGCCGCCCCACGTAAAGCAGGCCGTGAGGAAGGTGAAATCCAGGCGCGCGGGCCGAACGTATTCAGCGGCTATCGCAATCAAGCCGACCAAACCCGCGCGGCATTCAGCGAAGACGGCTGGTTTCGGACCGGCGACCTGGGTTGGCTCGACGACGACGGCTACCTGCATGTCAGCGGCCGGGTATCGACGCTGATCGTCACCACAGGCGGCGAAAACATTCAACCCGATGATCTCGAGGCCCGTTATGCCGCTCATGAGGCGATCAAGGAGATCGGCATTCTCCAACACCACGGCCGTCTGGCCGCCCTCGTCGTGCCTGCCGCCACAAGCGGTGACGATGTGCAGCAGCGCATCCGGGCCGCTATCGGTGATGTCGCCGCCCGGCTCCCCTCCTATCAGCGGCTCGATGATTTCGCCTTGACGCGCAAACCGCTGCCGCGCACCCGGCTCGGCAAGATCCGGCGCCACACGCTGGCGGAGCGCTATGAGCGGGCCCGCGCCGGGGAGGGCGAGGCGCCGCAACAGGCCCCCCTGGCACCTGAAGAGATGTCCGCCGAAGACCGCAACCTGCTCGAGGAGCCCGCCGTCCGGAGCGCCTGGGAATGGCTGGCCCAAC
>JASBUE010000228.1 GCA_030148045.1 Candidatus Tenderia sp. | reverse complement strand
AAACTTGCTGTAGGATGGCTACAGCGGCGTTTTGATGCCTTGCTGTAGGCGAGCACGCAACGGCTGAACACGGCATATTAGGTTGCCGGGTTAATAATCTCCCCGTAAACCGAAGATCCGCTTGATCCATTTCTTCGCCGTCGGCGTCAAGCCCTGCTTCATGCGCGCCTCGGCGGCGCGGCGGTTGATCTGCGCCAGAGTGGGGTAGATATGGATCACCCCGGAGAGCGCCGATGCCTTCATGCCCTTGGCCATGGCGAGTACGTATTCGTGGATCAGCTCGCCGGCGTGGGGGCCGACGATGGCAGCGCCCAGCAGCTTGCCGCGCCGATTGGTGATGATCTTGGCAAAGCCCTCGGTGGCGCCGTCGGTGCGCCCCCGGTCCAAATCCTGAAACGGAAAGCTGAACACCTGGTGGGCGATGCCCTGCTCCCTGGCCTCGGTCTCGGAGAGGCCGACCCGGGCCAGTTCCGGATCACTGAAGGTAGCCCATGGGATTACTTTCCGTTCCACCTTGGCGGGCCAGTGAAAGATGGCATTGCGCAACACCACCCCGGCGTGGTGTTCGGCCATGTGGGTGAACTGGGGGCCGCCTACCACGTCGCCGGCGGCAAAGATGTGTTTCTGGCTGGTGCGCAGGCGGGCGTCGGTGACGATGCCGCCTTTGTCGGTCTCGACAGCGGCGGCAGCCAGTCCCAGGTTTTCGATGTTGGGCCGGCGTCCCGCCGCGATCAGCAGATGGCTGGCAGTGAGCCGTTGTTCCTCTCCCTGGCTATCCTTCAGGGTCATGTGAATGTCACCGGCGTCGCCCTTCACCCTTACCGTGTCATGATTGGTGAGTAGCGCCACCCCTTCGCGGCGCAGCCGGGCGGCCACCACCTCGGCCAGATCCGGATCCTCCCGGGGCAGGATCCGGTCGCCGCGCTGAATGACATGTACGCGGCTGCCCAGGCGGGCGAAGGCCTGGGCCATCTCGATGCCGATGGGGCCGCCGCCCACCACGATCAGGCTCGGGACGGGCTCGCGCAGGTCGAACAGCTGTTCGTTGGTGAGATAGGGCGTTTGTTCGATGCCCTCGATGGCTGGCACGGCGGCGCGCGAGCCGGTGGCGATGACGAAGCGGCGCGCCGTGATGCGCCTGTCGTTGACCGTGAAGGTATGGGGATCGAGAAAACGGCCCGCACCCAGAACTACGTCCACCCCCAGGCCGCGAAAGCGTTCCGGGCTGTCGTGGGGCTCGATGCTCTTGATGACGCTGGCGACCCGCTCCATCACCGTGGCCATCTCCACCCGGGGCGCGTGGGCCGGCAGGGCGAAGGCGTCCGCATGGCGTATCAGGTGGGCCACCTTGGCCGACTGCAGCAGGGTCTTGCTCGGCACGCAGCCGTAGTGCAGGCAATCGCCGCCCATCTTGTGCTTTTCCACCAGGGCCACCTTGGCGCCCAGGGAGGCGCCGCCGGCGGCCACCACCAAGCCCGCCGCGCCGCCGCCGATGACGCAGATATCGAATTCGGGTTTGCTCATCTTGATCGCTTTTGTCTAAGTGTCTGTTTAAGTTGGTGAGATTCCAATACCTTGGTCGGTCCCGGGGGCGCTAACCTTGCATTTGTGTGTGATCGGTCTCACCAATTTCACCATAATCGGCTAATATCTTGTGGCATAACGGTGATTCGATAAGTACCCATTTCGCCGAATCATGATAAGCCTCCGGAGGAGGAAGCGGTGCCAATCAAACAAAAAAAACTCCAGGAATTCGCCGATATCGACGTGCTGTTGAAAACCATGGCGGACGAAGAGGCATCGGATCTGTTCATCACGGTCGGTATGCCGCCAAGTCTCAAGATCGATGGCAGCGTGGTGCCGCTTGCCGATGGGCCGTTGGGGATTGAGCGGGTCGAGGCACTGGTTCGCAGCGTTATGACAGCGGAACAGGCGCGCCAATTCGAAGAGATGCTCGAGGCCAACTTCGCCCTGCACAAGCCGGCGTTGGGCCGTTTTCGCGTCAATGTCTTCCGCCAGCAGAACGAGGTCGGCATGGTCATTCGCCGCATCAAGATGCAGATCCCGACCTTCGAGGAACTGCTGCTGCCGACCCAGCTGAAAGACCTGGCCATGAGCAAGCGCGGCCTGGTGCTGGTGGTCGGGGCCACCGGCTCGGGCAAATCGTCCACTCTGGCCGCCATGGTCGGCCACCGCAATCAGTACAGCCACGGCCATATCGTTAGCGTGGAAGACCCGGTGGAGTACGTCCACATCCATCGCGGCTGCATCGTCACTCAACGCGAGGTCGGTATCGATACCCACTCCTACGAGTCGGCGCTGAAGAACACCCTGCGCCAGGCCCCCGACGTGATCATGATCGGCGAGATCCGCTCGCGCGAGACCATGGAACACGCCATCGCCTTCGCCGAGACCGGCCACCTGGTGCTCTCCACCCTGCATGCCACCAATGCCTACCAGGTGCTTGACCGCATCATCAACTTTTTCCCCGACGAGCGCCGCTCGCAGTTGTTGATGGACCTCTCCATGCACCTGAAGGCGGTGGTGGCCCAGCGCTTGATTCCCTGTTCGCGCGGCCAGCGCCGCCGCGTCGCCGTCGAGGTGATGCTCAACACCCCGCTGGTCTCCGATCTGATCCTGCGCGGCGAGACCCACCTGCTCCGCGATGTGATGAAGAAATCCACCCAGCAGGGCATGAAGACATTCGACCAGGCACTGTTCGAACTCTACAAGCAGGGCGAGATCAGCCGTGACGATGCCATTATGTATGCCGATTCGCCCAATGAAGTGCGCCTGATGATCAAGCTGGAGGGCAAGCACGACCCGGATCGGCTGGCCTCCGCCATGCAGGGGGTCACCTTCGACGGCGCGGACGATCCGGCGACGGGGGGCAAGGTGATGCCGCACCACGCCCGCCCGCACAAGCGGCGCTGAGCAAAAAATCCGGATGCAACCACACCGGCCGCTGGAAAGCGGCTTTTTTATGTCCGGCTGAAGACCAGGTCGCCCGCCAGCAGGGTGTGATTAACGCGCCCCTTCATGTCCCAGTTGCGGAACGGGGTGTTGTGGCCGTGGCTGAGCAGGTTTTCAGGCGCCACCTTCCAGTAGTGCTCGGGATCAATGACGATCACATCGGCGCTGGCGCCCGGGCTCAGGGTGCCGGCCTCGATGCCGATGATCCTGGCCGGCGTCAGGGTCACCCTGGCGATAGCGTCGATCAGCTCCATGCGCGCCTCCTCGGCCAGCCTCAGGATGAGCGGTAGCAGGGTCTCCAGGGCCGAGATGCCCGGCGCCGTTTCACGGAAGGGGTGCAGCTTGGCATCCGCCTCGTGGGGCTGGTGGTCGGAACAGACGGCGTTGACGCTGCCGCGGCGCAGCCCTTCGCGCAGTCCCTGCATGTCGCGCTGGTTGCGCAGCGGCGGGCGCACATGGCACTGGCTGTCGAATTCGCCGATGTCCATATCGGTCAGGAACAGTTGGTGGGCGGCCACGTCGATGCTCACCGGCAGGCCGTCGTACTGGGCCCGGGCAATCATCTGCAGCGCCTTGGCGGTGGAGATCTGGCTGAAATGGGCGCGTACCCCGGTGTCGGCCACAAGGGCCAGGTTACGTGCCACCGCCACGGTCTCGGCCGCCTCGGGGATGCCGGGCAGGCCCAGGCGGGTGCTGATGGCCCCTTCGTGGACGCAGCCGTTGTGGCGCAGGCTGGGATCCTCGGAAAACAGGAACAGGGTGAGATCGAAGGTGGCGGCGTATTCCATTACCCGTTTCATTACCAGTGGGTTCTTGATCGGCGTCAGGGCGTTGCCGACGCCGACGCAGCCGGCCGCCTTGAGGGCGCCCATCTCGCTGATATGTTCGCCGCCCAGCCGCTGGGTGGCGGCGCCCACGCTGTAAACATGGCAATAGCCGGCGTCGCGGGCGGTCTTGCGGATCAGCTTGGCCACCGCCGGGGTGTCGATCACCGGATCGGTATCGGGGGGCATCACCAGCGAGGTGACACCCGCCGCGGCGGCGGCGCGGGTTTCGGAGGCGATGGTGCCTTTGTGTTCCAGGCCGGGTTCGCGCAGCCGCGCCGACAGGTCCACCAGGCCGGGGCAGACCAGTTGCCCGGCGGCGTCGATCTCCTGCTCGGCGGTGAACCCCGCCAGTTGATCGGCCACGGCTTCGATCCGGCCGCCGGCGATATAGACGTTAGTGACCCGGTCGATGTTGTTGGCAGGGTCGATGACACGGCCGTTCTTGATCAGGATACGCATCAGGTCGCACCTCCTTCCTTGTCATCTTTGGCGTGGCTGCCCATGCACAGGGACATCACCGCCATGCGCACGGCGATGCCGTGGCTGACCTGTTGCAGGATCACCGAGCGCGGCCCGTCGGCGACGCTGGATTCGATCTCGACGCCGCTGTTGATGGGTCCCGGATGCATGACGATGGCATCCGGCCTGGCCTGGGCCAGCCGCTCCTGGGTGAGGCCGTAGAGTTGATAGTATTCATGTTCACTGGGCAGCAGCTCGCCCTGCATCCGTTCGTTCTGCAGGCGCAGCATAATCACCACGTCCACGTCGCGCAGGCCCTGGTCCATGTCGTGATAGACGTGCACGCCGAGGGTTTCCACATCTTTCGGCATCAGGGTCTTGGGGCCGATGACGCGCACCTCGGTCACCCCTAGGGTGGTGAGGGCGTGAATCTGCGAGCGCGCCACCCGCGAATGCATGATATCGCCGACGATGGCCACGATCAGCGGATAGAAATCGCCCTTCTTCTGGCGGATGGTATACATGTCCAACATGGCCTGGGTGTGATGAGCGTGGCTGCCGTCGCCGGCGTTGATGACACTGATGTGCGGGGCGACGTGGTTGGCGATGAAGTGGGCCGCGCCGCTGTCGGCATGGCGCACCACGAACATGTCGCAGTGCATGGCCTGCAGATTGTGCAGGGTGTCGAGCAGGGTTTCGCCCTTGTTGGTGGCCGAGGTGGAGATGTTGAGGTTGAGCACATCGGCCGATAAGCGTTTGGCGGCCAGTTCGAAGGTGGTGCGGGTGCGGGTGCTGGACTCGAAAAAGAGATTGACGATGGTCTTGCCGCGCAGCAGCGGGACCTTTTTCACCGTCTGATCGGTGACGCCGCTGAGCGATGCGGCCGTATCCAGAATATCCATCAGTACCTGGCGCTTGAGCCCTTCGACGGTCAGAAAATGGCGCAGGCGGCCCTGTTCATTCAGCTGGATATTGCGGCGGATCATACGGCTCCTTAATCTGTTGTTGGTTATTTACCTTCTTTGCGCGCCACCACCAGCCTGAGCGGCTCGGGCCCCTTCAACTTGACGTTTTCACCCGGGGCCAGTGTCATTTTCAGGCCGGCGACATCGGCCGCGATGGGCAGCTCACGGCCGCCGCGGTCGATCAATACCGCTAGTGTTACCGCCGCCGGCCGGCCGTAGTCGAAGATCTCGTTGAGGGCGGCGCGGATGGTGCGGCCGGTGAAGAGCACATCGTCCACCAGGATGATATGGCGATCATCCACATTGAAGGGCAGGTGGGACGGTTTGACCTGCGGGTTCATGCCGATACGGCTGAAATCATCGCGGTAAAAGGAGATATCCAGGTGACCGAGCGGCTCCTTCAGCCCCAGCAGCTCATGCAGCCGTTCCGCCACCCAGACGCCGCCGGAGTGGATGCCGATCATCAATGGTTCCGTGACGCCCAGCCGCGTCAAATGGCGTTTCAGTCCGGCGGCGAGCTCGTTGAGGATCTTGTCGATATCGACGGCTTGGGTCATGGTCGGTTCCTTGTCGCTGCGGCCGGGCGGGCCCGCCTCATGCGGGGCCATTGTACCGCCATCTTGGTGGATTAGCGATGGGGTAAACTGGGGTTTTAGTGTTACCGTCGTATACGATTATTCTAAACTGATTTGAGTAGAACCGGATTGCAAACCATGTCACAGGCCAAAGAGCACGAACGCCAACACATCATCAAGCGTATTATGGCCGTGGCCGCCGAGAGGCTGTCTCCGGAAGAAGCGGAACCGGTTAAAGAGTTTGCCCTGCAATACTATGCCGCCGCCGCCCTGGAGGATCTGCATGATCGGGCCATAGACGATTTATGCGGCGCCATGCTGGCACACTGGCGGCTGGGGCGCCGGCGCCGGCCGGGGCAGCCTCTGATCCAGGTTTACAATCCCCATTTCGAACAACACGGCTGGCAATCGACCCACACGGTGGTGGAGGTCGTCACCGACGACATGCCGTTTCTGGTCGATTCGCTCGGCATGTTGTGCGTGCGTCTGGGGTTGACCGCGCATCTGGTGATACACCCGGTGATTCAGGTGGTCCGTGACGCCGGGGGCCGGATCAAGCAGGTGTTGCCCCGCGGTATTCGAAGCGGGAAGGAGTTGACCGAGGCGGTATTGCATTTCGAAGTGGATCGTCAGACGGATGACCAGGCCCTGGCGACGCTGCACACGCATGTCGAGCAGGTGCTGAATGACGTGGGTTTGGTCGTGGAAGATTGGGCGCCGATGCGGGATAAAATCATGGAGATCATCTCCCTCGTTGAAGCCCAGGTGCTGCCGGTGCCGCAGGAGGAAAAGCAGGAGTCGTTGGCCTTTTTGCGCTGGATGGAGAACCACCATTTCACCTTCATCGGTTTCCGCGCCTACGACCTGGTGGAGGAAGGCGGTCAGGACGTGCTGCGCCTGGTGGCCGGTTCCGGTCTGGGCATCCTGCGCGAGACCGGCGCCGACAGTGGCCGCGCGTCCCAGAGTTTTGCCCATATACCGGCGCCGCTGCGTAAACTGGCACGCCAGCGTACTCTGCTGATCATTACCAAATCCACGGCCGTGTCGACGGTCCATCGTCCCGTGCACCTGGATTACATCGGCATCAAGCGCTACAACGATGCCGGTGAGGTGATCGGCGAGTGGCGCTTTCTCGGTCTCTACGGCTCGGCGGCCTACAGTGCCCGCCCGAACGATATCCCCATCCTGCGGCGCAAGGTCGAGTTCGTCATGGAAAAGGCGGGCTTCGCGGTGGCCGGCCACGACCACAAGGCGCTGCAGCACATTCTGGAAACTTTCCCGCGTGACGAGATGTTTCAGTTTACCGGCGATGAACTGTTCGACGTCGCCATGGGCATCCTGCAGGTGCGGGAACGCCACAGGCTGGGGCTGTTTCTGCGTCGCGATCTGTTCGGCCGTTTTGTCACCGCCCTGGTCTATGTGCCCAGGGATCATTATGACACCCGCCTGCGGCGGCGGATTCAGGAGATCCTGATGCAGGCGCTAGAGGGGCAGGCCTGCGAATTCAATATTCAGTTGTCGGAATCGCCGCTGGCGCGGGTGCACTTCATTATCCGCACCCGGCCCGACAAGCCGGTCAGCTATGACGAAACAGAGCTGCGCGCGCTCATGACCGAGGCCATGATGTCGTGGCAGGACGGTTTGCTCAATATGCTGTATGGCCAAGTGGGGGAAGCACGTGCCACCCAGCTCTATGATCGCTATGGTGAGGCCTTCCCCCATGCCTATCACGATGACTATTCGCCGCGTACCGCGGTGCACGATATTCTGCGTCTGGAAAGCATCGATGATACCCGGCCGCTGGCCATGCATCTCTACCGGCCGCCCGAAACAGGGGATGAGTTGCTGCGTTTCAAGGTCTTCGGTCGCGATGGGGCCATGCCCCTGTCGGATATCATGCCCATGCTGGAACGCATGGGGCTGCGGGTGCTGAGCGCCCGTCCCTATGAGATCGAGACCCGCCAGGGCGAGTGCTACTGGATCACCGAGTTCGACATGCTGCCCGCCTTCGGCGTCGATGTGGAGGTGCTGGAGGTCAAGGATATCTTCCAGGACGCCTTTGCCCGGGTCTGCAGCGGCGATATGGAAAACGACGGATTCAACCGTCTGGTGCTGGCGGCCGCGCTCAACTGGCGCGAAGTAGTGCTGTTGCGCGCCATGTGCAAATACCTGTTGCAGACACGCATGCCCTTCAGTCAGGCGTACATGGAAAACGCCTTGGCCAGCCATCCCGCCATCGCCCGTCAGTTGGTGGCCCTGTTCGCGGCGCGTTTCGCGCCGGCGGCACAGCCAGACAAAGAGCGCGGCACTCAATGGGTCGGTACTATCACCGAGGCCCTGGACCAGGTGGCCAATCTGGATGAAGACCGTATTCTGCGCAACTTCCTGAGCCTGATTCAGGCCATGCTGCGCAGCAACTATTATCAGGCCGATGACAGCGGCAACCCCAAGCCCTATCTCTCATTCAAGCTTGATCCGCGCGAGTTGCCGACCCTCCCCGAGCCGCGCCCCATGTTCGAGATATTCGTCTATTCGCCGCGGGTCGAAGGGGTGCATCTACGCGGCGGCCTGGTGGCGCGCGGCGGTCTGCGCTGGTCGGACCGGCGCGAGGATTTCCGCACCGAGATCCTCGGCCTGATGAAGGCGCAGATGGTCAAAAACGCCGTCATCGTCCCTGTGGGGGCCAAGGGTGGCTTCGTGCCCAAACGGTTGCCCGGCGGCGATGACCTAACGCCGTGCAGGCGGAAGTAATTGAATGTTACAAGACCCTTATCCGCGGACTGCTGGACATTACCGACAATCTGGTCGAAGGGGAGGTGGTGCCCCCCGCCGAGGTGGTGCGCCACGACGGTGACGACCCCTATCTGGTGGTGGCGGCGGACAAGGGTACGGCCGCCTTTTCCGATATCGCCAACGGCCTGGCCCAGGAGTATGGCTTCTGGCTGGGGGACGCCTTCGCCTCCGGCGGTTCGGCCGGTTATGACCACAAAAAGATGGGCATCACCGCCCGCGGCGCCTGGGAATCGATCAAGCGCCATTTCCGCGAACTGGGCGTGAATACCCAGGCCGAGCCCTTCACCGTGGCCGGTATCGGCGACATGTCGGGGGATGTGTTCGGTAACGGCATGCTGTTGTCGCGACAGCTCAGGCTGGTCGCCGCCTTTAATCACCTGCACATATTTATCGACCCGAACCCCGATCCTGGGACCAGCTTCGGCGAGCGGCAGCGCCTGTTTAACCTGCCCGGATCGGCCTGGACCGACTATGACCTGACCTTGCTCTCCAAAGGCGGCGCCATCTACTCGCGCCGGGCCAAGTCCATCACCCTGAGCGAAGAGGCGCGCAAGGCGCTGGGCACGGATGCGGAAACCGTCACTCCCAATGAACTGATCCACATCATCCTCAAGGCGCCGGTGGACCTGCTCTGGAACGGCGGCATCGGCACCTATGTCAAGGCCTCCTCGGAGCAGCACAGTGCCGCCGATGACCGAACCAATGACGCCGTGCGCGTCGACGCCGTCGAGCTGCGCTGCCGGGTGGTCGGCGAGGGTGGCAACCTGGGGTTCACCCAGTTGGGGCGGATCGAGTACGCCGTCCACGGCGGTTTGATCAATACCGATGCCATCGACAACTCGGGCGGGGTTGACTGTTCCGACCACGAGGTGAACATCAAGATCCTGCTGGGCCAAGTGGTGGCCGGCGGCGATATGACGCTCAAGCAACGCAATCAGTTATTGGTCGAGATGACCGACGAAGTGGCCCGGCTGGTGTTACGGCACAACTATCTCCAGTCCCAGGCCATCAGTATCGCCACTATCCAGGCACCCTACCTGCTCAGTGACCACGCCCGCTTTATACGTCGGCTGGAGAAGGAGGGGCGCTTGCGACGCAAGCTGGAGTTCCTTCCCGACGACGAGATGATCGCCGAGCGGGAGGCCAGGGAACAGGGGCTGACGCGGCCGGAGATCGCCGTCCTGATCGCCTACAGCAAGGTCAGGTTGTTTGAGGAACTGGTCGCCTCGGATGTGACGCGCGACCCCTATCTGTCGCAGGCATTGATCGCCTACTTTCCCAAACCGATCCGGGACCGGTTTGTTGAACAGATGGATCAGCATCCACTGAGACATGAAATCATCGCCACCCAGATCACCGGCAGCCTGGTCAATCGCATGGGGGGCAGCTTCTGGGCCCGCACCCAGGAGGCAACCGGCGATCACGCCGCCGACATCGCCCGTGCCTATACCGTGGCGCGGGAGATTTTCCAGATCGAGCCCCTGTGGGCGGAGATCGAGGCGCTGGACAACCAGGTCAGCGCCGAGACACAGCTGCACATGCTGATCGAAACCCGCCGCCTGCTGGACCGCGCCACGCTCTGGCTGCTGCGCAATCGCCGGCCGCCGCTGGGTATCGCGGAGACGATTGCGCAATTCCAACCCGCCGCCACGGCCATCGCCGAGCAACTCACCAAGCTGTTGCACAGTGACGATCGTAAAGCATTGCGCGAACGGATGCGGCCCTATACCGCCGCCGGCGTTGCCAAGCCCCTGGCCTTGCGAATCGCCGGGCTGGAAACCTGGTATGCCACCCTGGATATCACCGAAGTGACCAACGACACCGGGATCGGGGTGTTGGCCGTGGCGGAGCTGTACTTTGCCCTGTCCAGCAAACTGGAGTTGCACTGGCTGGCCGAGCAGATCAAACAGCTGCCGCGACTCAACCCCTGGCAGCGCAAGGCCCGTACCGGCTTGTTGGACGAATTGAACAACGAACTGCGCGCCCTGACCCTGCAAGTGTTGAACGGCACCGATAGCACTGATGATACAGACGTGCGCATCAAGACCTGGTCACTGCACAACCGCCTGGGTATTGAGCACTGCCATAACGTGTTTGCCGAGATCAATGCGGGCGGCAAGGCCGAACTGGCCATGTTGACCGTGGCCATGCGCGAGCTGCGGGCCTTGACTCATGCCGGGGCCGGTGAGCTGAAATGACTGTGCTGGTGAGCGTTAACAGGCCCTAGTGCGGCGGAGTTATAGGACAAAACGGCTGATATCACAAAGCTGTGTGGTCAAGGCGCGCGGCTGGCATTGGTTGATGAAAAAGATGTAAGTGTGTGATTTTGAATGGATAAGTCTAAAGTCACTGGAAATCACGTGAGCCGCATGCTGGAATATTCTGCGGGGATATCGGACACTTTGGTGTGATTAGTCACACCAAAGTGGTATCCAATTACAATGTTGGGCCCCAAAGGCGGGCGCTAAAAATCTGATAGCGAAGTGGTGTCGTCAAGAAAAGTGTTCTTCTCAGCTGACACTGCTTCGTTCAAGGCTGTAAATATTACGGGGGCTTCAGCAAGTATCGCTTCGGCTTCGTTAGCCTCCAGAGAAAAAATTGGCTTCGGGGGCGAGGGGGAAGTAGACTGATTGGTGTAAAGTCACGCGTGGGGTCGGTATGGCTTGTCATGCTTCGTTCAAGCAAAGCAGTTTAAA
>JASBUE010000224.1 GCA_030148045.1 Candidatus Tenderia sp. | reverse complement strand
GTCTGCCATCCGTGGCCGGGATGATTTCGCTGTCCTGAATATTGCGGCTCAGCAGTTGGTTGAGCAGGTAGGCCCGGTCGGTCAGGTATTGTTCTGAAAAATTACCGGCGGCCCATTCACCGGGAGTGTAAAGACCAGCGTAATCCGGTCCCAAAATGGAATCAGATACATTAGACACTCCCAGACCCCAAGGTTTGGTACTCTTGCCATGCTTTCGTGCAAGACGAATCACCAACTTCACCATGACAATGGTGATCAGTGGATATAGCGCCAACACCACAATAATTACAAGGCCCATTACTTCACCTTTCCCTAACACTCTCATCCACATACCGCATCAGTGGGCTGAAGATATATTCAATCAATCGCCTCTTTCCGGTCTTCACCTCCACAGTGACCGTCATCCCCGGGCTTAGGCCAATCATTTTATCGCCTACCTGTATGGCGCTCTGTTTTAGCAGTACGCGCGAGGTGTAGATCAGTCCCAGCTTTTCATCCGGCACGGCATCACTGGAGACATTGATCAGCTCGGCATCGATGACACCGTATTTGGTGAACGGAAAGGCATCGACCTTGACTTCAGCCGTTTGGCCTTCGTGGACAAAGCCGATATCTTTGTTTTCGATGATGGCTTCGACTTCGATACCTTCTTCTTTCGGGACGATAACCATGAGCTCTTGGGCCGGTGTCACGACACCGCCGATGGTATGCACAGCCAGTTGTTGGACGACACCATCGACCGGCGCGGCAAGTCTTTGCAGGTGGGTACGCTGCTTGGCTTTGATGAGCTCTTGTTCCAGGCTGTTTAGCCTGCCCTCTGCTTCAGCCAATTGCACCAATGCCTTATTTCTGAATTCCGCCTGGTAGGCGTTGCGCTCTTGTTTGATCTGTTCCAAGGTGGCACTGAGCTCTTCACGACGCTTCTTTTGCGCCGCCAGGTCCTGTTGTTGTTCGATGCGTTCCTGTTCTATTTCAAGGTAGGCATTGCGTGGCGCCAGCTGTTTTCCCGACAGGGTTTTGAGTGATTCGGCTCGCTCGGTGATTAGGGGCAGGGTGTTTTCGAGTTTGATGATGATCTCACCGATCGCATCGAGTTCGGCTTGTCGGCGAGCCTGTTCGTTGCTGAGCGAGTTCATTCTTGCCATGAATTCCTGCCATTGGCCCTGCAGTAGTTGCTGTTGGGTTGTGCTGATCTCCGGCAGCGTTTGGTCAGGCCAGGTGACGTCCAGGGTATGATCGGGTTGCCGGGCATTCACGGCGTCGATCAGGGTTGCGGCCCGTATTTTCTCCATCTGGGCCGACACGGTTTCGTGCTCGATGCGTTTTTCATCGGCCTCGGTAGTGGTGGTATCGAGCTCGATCAGGACCTCGCCCTTGTCCACCGCCTGACCTTCCTTAATGTGAATGGCGCGCACGGTGCCTACTTCCATGGGCTGGATGAGCTTGGTGCGATCGCTGGAGACGACCTTGCCGTGGGCGACGGCGACGATGTCAATTTTTCCGACAGCGGCCCAGATGACGGCGATGCTAAAGAGGAGGAGGATGCTCCAGGTGATGGCACGGCCGATCGGCGACGGCGGCGTCTCCTGGATTTCCAGTGCGGCGGGGAGAAATTCGAGTTCGTGTTGGTTGCGCCTTGTCATCACTCTTTTCGCTAGTGTGATTTTTAAGTTTATTTCGAGGTCTTTTCTCTCCCCTCGCCCTAGCCCTCTGCCCCCAAGGGGAGAGGGAATTAAATCTCAGGCAGAAGAATGGTTATTTAATGTGCTACCGTTTGCTCGATAATTGCCTCGGCGCTTGCCGTTTCTGTTTCCTTTGTTTCTTTTTGATTTTGTTGCTGCTCGGCAATCTTTTCATTGGTAGCCTTCACCACGGTTTGGGCATGCTGGTCCAGGCGCTTGGCCAGATCCGCCATTTGATCAGCCAGTTGGCGGAATGGCTCTTGGCCTATCAGGCCCCGGGCGGCGGCACGCTGCAGCCAGTAGCTGGCCGGGGTTAGATGCTTGCGGGCATTGGAGATATGCTTCAGGTGCTCCTTGACCGGTTTGCGCCCCAGGCTCATGGCCAGTTGTAGGCCGATGCCGTCCACGGCGCGGGTCAGCGGCAGACCAACACTGCCTCTGGCAAATTCACCCCATTCTTCCGTGATTTTCCATACCGTATCCGCCAGCTGGTCAGCCATTTGGTTCGGGGTTCTGCCTTTTTGTTGAGTGTTGCTCTCGGTCATTTGCTATCTCCTCGCGTCGTTTAGGCGATAGTTGAAATGCCTTGCCCCATATCGCCCAGCTGATATCGATACAGTTTGGCGTAGTGGCCGGCATCTTTGATCAATTGATTATGGTTGCCCTCTTCGATGATTTCCCCATGCGCCATCACAATTATTCTGTCCGCCTGGCGCACGGCGCTGAGGCGGTGGGCGATGATAAAGACGGTTCGGTCTTGACAGATGTGGCGCATGTTGTCCTGGATAATGCGCTCGGATTCGTAGTCGAGGGCGCTGGTAGCCTCGTCAAAGATCAGGATACGTGGATTGGTGACCAGGGCGCGGGCGATGGCGATGCGTTGCCGTTGACCGCCGGAGAGGTTGCCGCCATGTTCTTCCACACGGGTGTCGTAGCCCTCAGGCAATTCCAGGATAAACTCGTGCGCGCCTGCCAATTTTGCGGCATGAATGACCCTTTCCATGGGCATGCCGGGATCGCTGAGGGCGATGTTGTCATGCACCGAGCGGTTGAAGAGAATGTTTTCCTGCAACACCACACCGACCTGGCGGCGTAGCCAGGTGGGGTCCATCATGGCCAGGTCGACGCCGTCGATCAGGACGCGGCCGCTTTCGGGCACGTACAGGCGTTGTACCAGTTTGGTCAGGGTGCTTTTGCCGGAACCGGATCGCCCGACAATGCCGACGACCTGGCCAGGCGGAACATCGAGATTGATGCGACGCAGGACCTCAGGGCGGTCGGGCTGATAACGAAAGGTGACATTATCGAAGCTCACCCGGCCTTGCAGTTGCGGCAGGCTGGTACGATTGGGATTATAGCCCGGTTCGCGCGGGGCATTGAGTACATCACCAAGACGTTCGACTGAAACACCCACCTGCTGGAAGTCCTGCCACAATTGAACCAGACGCAGAATCGGGCCGCTGACACGCGCCGCCAGCATGTTGAAGGCGATGAGTTGGCCGACGCTGATGGCGCCGTCGATCACCAAACTCGCACCAATCCACAGCGTGAGCACGACCACGACCTTATTGATAAAGGAGGCCAGTTGGTTGGCGACGTTGCCGAGTGTAGTGGTTTTGAAGCTGGATTGGACGTAGCCCGCCAATTGCTCTTCCCAGCGCCGTTGCAGCTGGGGCTCCACCGCCATAGATTTGATGGTTTCCATGCCACTGACGCTCTCGACCAGGAAGGCTTGATTCTCGGCGCCGCGACTGAATTTCTCTTCCACCCGTGCGCGAAGGATCGGCGTGACGACGGCAGACAAGATGACATAGAAAGGGATGGAGCCCAGCACGATATAGGTCAGGATGGGGCTGTAGTAGTACATGACCGCCAGGAAAACGACAGTGAAAAAGGCGTCAATGACAAGAGTGAGTGCGGAGCCGGTCAGGAAGTTGCGTATATTTTCCAGCTCACGTACACGAGCCACGGTATCCCCCACTCGTCTGGCGCCGAAATAATTGATGGGCAGGGCCATAAGGTGATTAAACAGATTTGCACCCAGGCCGATATCGATGCGTTGCGTGGTGTGGGAGAAGAGATAGGTGCGCAGGCCACCCAGCAGGACTTCAAATAGGGAGACGACCAACAGACCGAAGGCAAGCACATCAAGCGTCGTCAGGCCTTTGTGCACCAGCACTTTATCGATGACCACCTGAAAAAACAGCGGCGTGACCAGGGCCAGGAGCTGAATGAAGAATGATGCCAGAAGAACCTCGGCAAAGAACTTGCGGTATTTGAGGATGGCGGGAATGAACCATTTAAAGTCAAATTTTCGATCTGACCCTAGCAGCCCAGCACGCTTGGTGATCAGAATGAGTTCACCCGACCAGGCCTGCTCGAATATATCTTGAGGTAAGGCTTGTGGGCGTTGCTCCTGGGGATCTTGAACCAGGACCTTTATCTGGCCGCCTTCCTCTTTGATGCCGCCGATGACGAAGTAATGACCGTCTTTATGGCGGGCAATGACAGGGAGCTGTATACGACCTAATCTTGAAATATCCGAACTGACCCGGCGCGCCTTGAGCCCGAGTAGTTTGGCGGCACGCAGAATCTCGGCGTCGCCGAAGAGTTCTTCTGCGCGACAAAGTTGGTGTTTAAGTTGATCTGACTCGGCGGCAAGCCCGAAAAACCTGGCCAGCATCACCAAACAGATTAAACCCGTATCAATGGATTGATTAGTTGAATGGGGCACTACCCTTATTTCACTTTACCTACATGACATCCCTTCAAAAGCAAAATATACGCCACATAAAATGAAATGCTTTTAAATCATTAAGTTCCAGACAACTCCTTGACTTGAGCCTTAAATACCACACAATTAATTTGGATAATATGTAAAGAATTCCGACAGGTCTATGGCCAATCGGTGCCATGGCACCAATCCAGATGCACGGTTGATATAGCCGCTGCGGCCGTGGGTTTCGAAACCGGCGATGGCTCTTATATTGCTATTGGTCCTGGCAATCGGACAGGAGGAGTTCCCCAACAAAAAAGCGGCTGTTCCAACGCCATGAATACGAGGCGGGCGCGGTCTGCGTGGATATCCTGAATCTAACTGAAAACCGGTTTGTGTTTCAGGTGGAAGGCTACAGCTGTTTCGTTCTTACGCGCGCCCCCTGCTGAGACCGTTTCAGTGCGGCGACTCGTCCTTGTGTTTGCCCTTTTCGGCGATCCAGTCGGTGATGGCGAACAGCACGCCGGAGACGACGAAGGTCAGATGTATGCCCACCTTCCAGGCCAGCTGTTCATTAGTCATTTCGTGGACGTTGATGAAGGCCTTCAACAACTCCACCGCCGAGATGGCGACAATGGCGCCGATGAGTTTGAGCTTGAGGTCGGAAAAGCCCACCTTGCCCATCCAGGCGGGACGGTCTTCGTGTTCGCCGATGCTGAGCTTGGAGACGAAGTTTTCGTAACCGCTGAAAGTGATGATCAATAGCAGGCTGGCGATCAGGGCGGTGTCCACCAGGGTCAGAATACTGATGATGGCCTCCTCCGCGCCACCGGCAAACAATCCTGAAAGAAGATGAATCAACTCCTTGGTGAATTTCACCAGCAAGGCGAGGATGGCCACCAGCAGTCCGATGAAGAACGGCGCCAGCAGCCAGCGGCTGCGGAAGATCAGGGACTCGATGCTCTTTTCCAGGGTTTTCATTTTTGTCTCTGCATTATGTAAAGTGCTTCCAACCCAAACGCTCGATGGGTTCAATGCTACATCGATTCGTGGTGGCGGTAAAATCAAATCCCCCCTCACCCCCCTTTTCAAAGGGGGGAATGAAGAGCCGGGGCATAAATGGATCAGATATGCAGGCTGCGCTTGTCCACACCCAATGCCGCTTCGTGCATGACCTCGGACAGAGTCGGATGGGCGTGGATGGTGCGGGCCAGGTCTTCACTGCTGGCGGAGAATTCCATGGCCAGCACCGCCTCACTGATCATCTCGGAGGCGTTGGGGCCGATGATGTGCACGCCGAGGATGGTGTCGTCCTGGGCGTCGGCGATGATCTTGACCAGGCCGCTCTTGTCGCCCATGGCGCGGGCGCGGCCGTTGGCCATGAAGGGAAAGACGCCTTCCTTGAAATCGACGCCCGATTTTTTCAGTTCCTGCGAGGTCTTGCCCACCCAGGCGATCTCGGGCCAAGTGTAGATGATCCAGGGGATGGTGGCGTAGTTGATGTGGCTGAATTCGCCGGCGATATGCTCGGCCACGGCCACCCCCTCTTCCGAGGCCTTGTGCGCCAGCATGGGGCCGCGCACCACATCGCCGATGGCATAGACACCCGGCAGGTTGGTGCGGCACATTTCATCGACGATGATGAAGCCACGCTCGTCCAGTTCCAGCCCGGCCTCAATCGCATTCAGACCTTCGGTGTTGGGGCTGCGGCCGGTGGCCACCAGCACCTTGTCGAACTTGAGATCCTGTTCACCGTTGGCATCCTCGATGCTTACCGTCACCTGACGGCTGGTAGCCTTGGCTGCCTTGGTCTTGGTCGCCAGGCGGATATCCAGACCCTGTTCGCTGAGCTCTTTCAATGCGGCGTTGGCCAGATGCCTGTCAACGGCGGGCAGGAATTCGTCACGCCGGATCAGCACCGAGACCTCGGCGCCGAGCCGGCTCCAGACGCTGCCAAGTTCCAGACCGACGACGCCGCCACCGATCACCGCCAGGCGTTTGGGTACTTCGGTAAAGCTCAGCGCGCCGCTGGAATCGACGATGCGTTTGCCGTCCACGGGCAGGGAGTCCACCAGCGCTGGCACCGAGCCGGTGGCGATAATAATATTGTCCGCTTCGATACCCTCCGCCTTGGGCTTTTTCTTGCCCTTGGCATGGGGCGTGAACTCCACCTGATTTTCACCCAGCAGTTTGCCGTAGCCCTGCAACCAGGTCACTTTGTTCTTGGCAAACAGCGCGGCAACGCCGCCGGTGAGTCCTTTGACCACGTCGTCCTTGCGCGCCATCATCTGTTTGATATCGAGTGTGGCGCCCTTGACGTTGATACCGTGACCGGCAAATTCATGCTGCAGGCGGTGATAATGATGCGAGGTATCCAGCAAGGCCTTGGAGGGAATGCAGCCGACATTGAGGCAAGTGCCCCCCAGCGCAGGCTTATTGTCCTGATCCAACCAGGCATCGATGCAGGCGGTTTCCAGGCCGAGCTGGGCGCAGCGGATCGCCGCCACGTAACCGCCCGGCCCGCCGCCGATTATCACCGCATCATAATGATCCATGATCGCTCTCCTTATCTTATACCTGAAGCACTATGCGGGCGGGATCTTCCAGCACTTCCTTGACCTTGACCAGGAACGAGACCGCTTCCTTGCCGTCGATAATGCGGTGATCGTAGGACAGCGCCACATACATCATGGGCCGGACGACGATCTCGCCCGCTTCCACCACCGGACGCTGCTCGATCTTGTGCATACCCAGGATGGCGCTCTGGGGCGGATTCAGGATGGGCGTTGAGAGCAGCGAACCGAACACCCCACCGTTGGTGATGCTGAATGTGCCGCCGCTCAGTTCCTCCATGGAGAGTTTGCCCTCGCGCGCCTTGGCGGCAAAATCCACCACCGCCTGTTCCATCTCGGCCAGGTTCAGCTGATCGGCGTCACGGATGATCGGCACCACCAGGCCGCGTTCGGTGGACACGGCGACGCCGATGTCGAAAAAGCCGTGATAGACGATGTCGCTGCCGTCGATAGAGGCGTTGACCACCGGGAACTCTTTCAGCACTTCACAACAGGCCTTGATGAAGAAGGACATGAAACCGAGTTTGATATCGTGCTTCTTGACGAACTGGTCCTGGTATTTGGCTCGCAGGTCCATCACCGGTTTCATGTTGATCTCGTTGAATGTGGTCAACATGGCGGTGGTCTGCTGCGCCTCGAGCAGGCGCTCGGCGATGCGCGCGCGCAAACGGGTCATGGGCACGCGCCGTTCGGGACGGCCGCCCGCCCCCACCACCGAGGTGGATGGCGGCGCCGGTGCCGCGGCGGGCTGGTTGCGCTGTTCGATATGCTTAAGCACGTCCGCCTTGGTGATACGGCCGTCACGGCCGGTGCCGGTGATGGCGGCGGGATCCAGCGTGTTTTCCATCACCAGCTTGCGCACCGCGGGACTGAAGTTCATGGCGGCCGCCTGTTCCGTCTTCGGCTCGGGGGCCTTTTTCTCTTCCACCTTGGTCGCTTGTTCCGGTTTGGCTCCGGGTTGCTCTTGCGCTTCAGGTTTCTCTTCCGCCGCCGGCCTTTCGGCCGTTTCATCGATCAAGGCCAGCACTTCCCCACTGCCGACCACGGCGCCGGATTCCTGTTTGATCTCGGCCAGCACACCGTCATGGGGCGCGGCGACCTCGAGCATGACCTTGTCCGTTTCCAGATCAACCAGGTTTTCATCACGCTTGACGTAATCGCCGACCTTCTTATGCCACTGGGCCAGGCTTGCATCCGGGACCGACTCGGACAACACCGGTACTTTGACTTCAATCATATTGACTCCCTTCAGATCGGTTCCGCAATGCGGCGGTTACTTTTTCTTGTTCAACTGGCGGCGCGCAGGGTACGCTCTTTTTCTTCCGCCTTGCCGTTCAGGGCCGCATCCACCAGTTCGGCCTGCGCCGCATGATGGGCGTAAAGCAGGCCTTCCGCCGGTGCCGCGTATTCGGGACGGCCCGCATACAGCACACGCTGTTTGTCGGTCGCCAGATCACGCAGACGCGGATGAATGAAGTACCAGGCACCCTGGTTCTTGGGTTCTTCCTGACACCAGACGATTTCAGTGGCCTTGTCGTAGCGCCCCAGCACTTCGGCAAGCCGTTCCTCCGGCAGCGGATAAAGCTGCTCCAGCCTGATGACGACCACGTCCTTGAGCTTGTGTTGGCGGCGCTTTTCCAGTAAATCAAAGTAGACCTTGCCGCTACAGACCACAACTCGCTTTATCTGGGCCGGTTTGATGGCGTCGACCTCGTCGATCACCAGCTCAAACCGGCCCCGGGTCAAGTCATCCAAACTGGAGGTGGAAAGCTTGTGGCGCAACAGGCTCTTGGGCGACATCACCACCAGCGGTTTGCGATAAGGGCGCAACACCTGGCGCCGCAGCATGTGGAACATCTGCGCCGGCGTGGTGGGATAGACCACCTGAATGTTGTCACCGGCGCACAGTTGCAGGAAGCGCTCCAGACGCGCCGAGGAGTGTTCCGGCCCCTGGCCGTCATAGCCATGCGGCAGCAGCATTACCAAGCCGCAGAGCCGTCCCCATTTCACTTCACCGGCACTGATGAACTGATCGATCACCACCTGTGCGCCGTTAGCGAAGTCACCGAACTGGGCCTCCCAGATCACCAGCGAGTCGGGCGAAGCGGTGGCATAGCCGTATTCAAAACCGAGCACCGCCTCTTCCGACAACAGCGAGTCGATGACGCGGAAGTGGGCCTGGTCCTCACCCAGGTTCTGCAAGGGCACATAGGTACCGCGCTGTTTCTGGTTATGGAATACCGCGTGGCGATGGAAGAAGGTGCCACGGCTACTGTCCTGTCCCGAAAGGCGGATCGGATAACCTTCCAGCAACAGGCCGCAATAGGCGACATTTTCAGCGAAACCCCAGTCCAGCGGCATCTCACCCGAAGCCATCTGTTTGCGGTCATTCATCACCTTGGCGGCGCGGGAGTGGAGTTCGAAACCCTCCGGCACTGTGGTCAGCTTGGTGGCAATCTCGCGGATCTTCTTCAACGACAAGGTGGTATCCGCTTCATGGGTCCAGTGAATATTCTTGTAGGGTGTCCAGTCGACGGCGAACGCCTTGTCCACCTCGGTGGCCAATTCGCGCGACACCAGCTTGCCCTCGTCCAGCATGGTACGATAATCGTCCAACATGCCGTCGGCTTCTTCCCGGCTCACCACCCCCTCTTCGACCAAGCGTTCGGCATAGAGCTTGACGGTGGTCGGATGCTTGCGAATCGCCTGGTACATGAGGGGCTGGGTGACCGCCGGTTCATCGGCCTCGTTGTGGCCGTGGCGGCGATAACAGACCAGGTCGATCACCACGTCGCGGCCGAACTGCTGACGGTAGTCGAGCGCCAGCTGAGTGACGAAGACCACCGCCTCGGGATCGTCGCCGTTGACGTGGAAGATGGGCGCCTGGATCATGCGCGCCACTTCGGTGCAGTACATGGTGGAACGGGCATCGAGGGGATTGCTGGTGGTAAAACCGATTTGGTTATTGATGATGACGTGCACCGTCCCGCCGGTGGTAAAACCGCGCGCCTGGGACATGTTCAGTGTTTCCATCACCACGCCCTGGCCGGCGAAGGCGGCGTCGCCGTGGATCAGCACCGGCAGCACCTGGCTGCCGCTGAGGTCGCGACGGCGATGCTGGCGCGCCCGCACCGAGCCCTCCACCACCGGATTGACGATCTCCAGATGGGAGGGGTTAAAGGCCAGCGCCAGGTGCACCGTGCTGCCGGGCGTCTTCATGTCAGAAGAGAAGCCCTGGTGATATTTCACATCACCACAGCTGTTGTTCTCGATATCGCAGACACCTTCGAATTCCTGGAACATGTGGGCCGGATTTTTGCCCATGATATTGACCAGCACATTCAGCCGGCCGCGATGGGCCATGCCGATGACCGCCTCTTTGACATTCTGGCTGCCGGCGCGCCACACCAGTTCGTCCAACAACGGAATCAGGCTTTCGCCACCTTCCAGCGAGAAACGTTTCTGGCCCACGTATCTGGTGTGCAGGTATTGCTCCAGCCCCTCGGCGCCCACCAGCTTGCGCAGGATGTGATGGCGCATCTGCGGCGAGAATTTGGGTGTACTGCGACTGCCTTCCAGCTGCTGCTGCACCCAACGCTTCTGGATGGTGTCAGTGATGTGCATGTACTCGGCGCCGATGGAACGGCAATAGGTCTGCTGCAGATGGGCGACGATATCGCGCAGTTTGGCCTGCGGCGCCCCGACCAGTGAACCGGTGCTGAAGACCGTGTCCATGTCGGCCTCGGTCAGGGCGTGATAGGAGGGATCCAGTTCCGAGATGGAGGTCTGCTCCTGCAACCCCAGCGGATCGAGCACGGCCTGTTGATGGCCGCGCACGCGATAGGCGTTGATCAGTTGCAGTACCGCCACCTGCTTGCTGGCGGCCATCGCCACCGAGGCACCGGTAGTGTCGGTGGTAGACGCGCCGCGGCGGCCATGGACCAGCGTGTAGAATTCCTCGCGCACCGCCTTGTGATCGATGTCCGAGGCCGCCGGCCCGGGTTCGAGCTGCAGCTGCTCGAACCAGGCCTGCCATCTGGGCTCCACCGAGACGGGGTCTTCGAGATAACGCTGATACAGTTCTTCGATAAACGGGGCGTTGGCCCCGAACAAGTGGCTTTGCGCCAGAAAGCGCTGGTAACGATCCTTCGAATTTTCCTGGCTCATACCCTGCTTATTCGCCCGTTTCCATTCATTGCCTATACACTTGGTCGTCAAGCTTAGTTAAAACTCAAGTATTGTGAACCCTATTTATGCAAAAAAGTTTAAATTGTCCGGGCCGGCGCGTGAACAATTTCCCGTAGCCATGGGGCGGCCATACAAAAGGCCCGCAAACCGAGTTGGCCGGGCCTTCCGTGGAACTCATAAAAATATGGATTAAATTGCGGATTCGTCTTCCTCGCCGGTACGAATGCGGACGATGCGCTCGACCGGCGTGATAAAGATCTTGCCGTCGCCGATCTTGCCGGTGCGCGCCGCATTGGAGATTACCTCCACACAGCGCTCGACCTGGTCTTCCGCCACCACCGCCTCGATCTTGACCTTGGGCAGAAAGTCGACCACGTACTCGGCGCCGCGGTAGAGTTCGGTGTGCCCCTTCTGGCGGCCGAAGCCCTTGACCTCGAGCACGGTCATGCCGGTGACACCGATCTCGGACAGCGCCTCGCGCACGTCGTCCAGTTTGAAAGGTTTAATGATTGCTTCGATTTTTTTCATCGCACTCCCCTTGCGCTAGCTATAATTATATTCTGACATTTTCCGCCGCCCTTTGCAGGGCCTATTTGTATCCGGAGGTAATGGGGTAGCGGCGGTCGCGGCCAAAGGCCTTGCGGCTGATGCGCACCCCGGGTGGCGCCTGGCGCCGTTTGTATTCGTTGCGGATCACCAGGTGGGCGACCCGGCTGACCACCGCCTCGTCAAAGCCCTGGGCGACGATGTCCTCGATGCACAGATCCTCTTCGATATACTTTTCCAGGATCGGGTCAAGGATGTCGTAGGGCGGCAGGCTGTCGCTGTCCTTCTGATCGGCTGCCAGCTCGGCCGAAGGCGGCCGCTCGATGACCCGCCGCGGAATCACCGGTGACACGCTGTTGCGGTATTCGGCCAGACGGTAGACCAGGGTCTTGGGCACATCCTTGATGGGGGCATAACCACCGGCCATGTCCCCATAAAGGGTACAGTAGCCCACCGCCATCTCGCTCTTGTTGCCGGTGGTGAGCACGATCTTGCGTTTCTTGTTGGAGACCGCCATCAGGATAATGCCGCGGCAGCGCGCCTGGATGTTCTCCTCGGTGGTATCCCAGGGCTTGCCTTCGAATTCATCCTCGAGCAGCTCGAGAAAGGTCTCGAAGGCCGCTTCGATGGCGATGGTGTGACACTCCACCCCCAGGGCGCGGGCCTCGGCCTCGGCATCGTCCAGGCTCATGCCAGCAGTGAAACGGGACGGCATGCGCATCCCCTCGACCCGCCCGGGGCCGATGGCGTCCACGGCGATGGCCAGGGTCAGGGCGGAATCGATGCCGCCGGAGAGGCCGATGACCACGCCCCGAAAACCGTTCTTCTCGATGTAGTCGCGCGTGCCCAGCACCAGCACTTCATAGACACTGGCCTCCAGCGGCAGGGGCTCGGCCATCGCGGCGGGTAGCGGTTTTATCTCTTCACCCACCTCGAGCTCGGCCAGATAGAGCCCCTCGACACAGCTCTCGGCGCGCTGGGTCACCGTGCCGTCGGCGGCCATGACGAACGACTGACCGTCGAAGACCAGCTC
>JASBUE010000218.1 GCA_030148045.1 Candidatus Tenderia sp. | reverse complement strand
GATCAATTCTGATTCCGATTTTTTCCAGGGCCAGCATCACGCCGCTCGCCCCCGAGTGTTTGCCCAACACCAGGGTATGAGAGCGCCCGATCTCGGCGGGATCCACGCCCTGATAATTGGCCGGATCTTTCAACAACCCATCCACATGGATACCGGATTCGTGGGTAAAGGCGCCTGCGCCGACAATGCTCTTCTGCCAGGCCGTGGGGCGTCCGGACGCCTGTTCCACCAGGCGCGAGACATCAGCCAGCTGCATAACATCGATATTGGTCTCGGTGCCGTAGAGATGTTTAAGACCGAGCACCACCTCATCCATCGCCGCATTACCGGCGCGTTCTCCCAGTCCGTTGACGGTGGTGTTTACGTGAGTGGCGCCCGCGGCCGCCGCCGCCAGCGTGTTGGCCGTCGCCAGGCCGAAATCGTCGTGGGCATGCATTTCGAGCTGCATGCCGGTCGCTCCGCGGATACGAGTAAACGTCTTCATCACCCCGAACGGCTCCATGATGCCCAGGGTGTCGGCGAAGCGAAAACGGCTGGCACCGGCGCATTCGGCAATTTCGATAACACGCAATATAAAGTCGGGATCGGCGCGGGATGAATCTTCGCCACCGACACAGACCTCCAGTCCCATGTCGACCGCCTTTTCCACGTGATACTGAATCGCGTTCAACACCCAGCCGCGACTGCGATTGAGTTTGCGTTCGATCTGTTGATCGGACAGCGGCACCGATACGTCCACCATGTCCACGCCGAGCCCGGCGCACAAACCGATGTCATCCTCGCGCATGCGGCTCCACACCAGCAGGCGTGCAGTCAGGCCCAGCGCGGCGACGGCACGAATACTGTCGCGTTCGTCTTCGCCCATGGCGGGAATGCCCACCTCCAGCTCCGGCACACCGATCCCGTCCAGGCGTTTGGCAATAGCCAGCTTCTCATCCAGGGTGAACACCACCCCGGCGGACTGCTCCCCATCCCGCAGCGTGGTGTCATCGATCATTATGTGGCGTTTCTCTTCGGTCATTGCCTGTATGCCCAATGATGCTTTGGTAGTGGTGATTGCAACTGCTGTGCCAGATATATGTGGCGATATAAATCAGCAAGTTAGCTACGTGCCTCGGCACCAAGCGACATTCAATCAAAGACAAAACGGGCGTAATGTTGCAAAGCGAACAATTTGGAGCGAGACGCTTTATTGTGTTTATCACAAAGAAATGACCTGTTTCGGGAAATACAGGCCCAGCTCATAGTTCAACCGGGTTTACACATCACATTTTTCAGAAAAAAGCCCACGTGAAGCACGTGGGCGCAAGAGAGGACACAACGATTACAAAGTTCGGGATATCCAAGAACATCCCGGAAAGGCACTAACCGTAAACGGGATTAAACGCCTTCTCAGGTTCCGCCGCCGGACCGTCTTCGGTCCAGTAAGGCGAAAGCTTGCGCAGCCGTTCCATGATAGGCGGAACCGCGGCAATCACCTTGTCGATCTCTTCCTGCGTGTTATAGCGCGAGAGAGAAAAACGCACCGTGCCATGCGCCGCGGTATAGGGTATATCCATGGCGCGCATCACATGCGATGGCTCGAGAGAGCCTGAAGTACAGGCCGAGCCGCTGGAGGCGGCAATACCTTCCTTGTTCAATAACATCAGGATCGCTTCGCCTTCTATATATTCAAAGGCGATATTGGCCGTGTTAGGCAGGCGGTTGTCGGGATCACCGGTGACGAAGGCGTTGGGCACCTGCGCCAGGATACCCTGCTCCAGGCGGTCGCGCAGCGCCTTGACCGTGGTGTTCTCGTACTCCATGTGATCCATGGCCTGTTCACAGGCCTTACCCAGGGCCACGATGGCCGCCGCGTTTTCCGTTCCGGCACGACGGCCGCGCTCCTGGTGGCCGCCGCGCAGCAGCGGACGATAACGCAGTCCACGGCGCACATACAGTGCACCCACACCTTTGGGGGCATGCAGCTTGTGACCGGAGAGCGACAACATATCGATCTTGGTGTTCTTCAAGTCGATAGGCAGTTTGCCGACGGCCTTAACCGCATCGGTATGGAACATGACGCCGGCGGCGTTGGCCAGCTCCGCCATTTCCACCACTGGAAACAGCGTGCCGGTTTCGTTGTTGGCCCACATGACCGAAACGATGGCCACCCTGTCCGATAGCAGCCTTTTGTACTCATCCAGATCCAGGCGTCCTTTACCATCCACGCCAAGACGGTGAATGGTGTAACCATCCTTTTCCAGGAACTCACACAGGGTGAGCACGGCAGGGTGCTCCACTGTGGTAGTGATAATCTCTTTGCGCTCGGGCTGGGCCTTCAGCGCCGAAAGGATGGCGGTTGAATCGGACTCGGTGCCACATGAAGTGAACACCACCTCATGATCGTACTCGGCACCGATCAGCGCCTGCACCTGCTTGCGCGCCGTTTTCAAAGAGTGGCCGACTCGCTCGCCAAACACATGGATGGAGGACGGATTGCCATAGTACTCGGTAAAAAACGGCATCATCTCCGCCAGCACGTCCTCGTCCACCTTGGTGGTGGCGTTATTGTCCAGATATATACCTTTCATAAACATTACCCCTGTGCACGCAGTTTGGCCATTTCGGATTCAGGCAACACCTTGATGAATTCGCCCAGCGCCTCCATCAGTTTCTGTTGGATGCCGCCCAGTGTCATGGCCGCCATCTGACAATTGGAGCAGGCACCGGTCATCTTGACATAGACCGTATTGCCATCCACATCGACCAGTTCAACGTCGCCGCCATCGGCCTTCAGGGTCGGGCGCATCTGTTCCAGCACCTCTTCGATCTTGCGGATCTTCTGTACCATGGTCAGCTTGCCGGCTGTGGCCGTGATGGGTTGAGGCGTCACCAACGGTTCCGGTTTGGCGGCAGCGGGAATGGGTTCACCCATATCCTCCCAGGCCTTAGCAATCAGCTCTTCTATCTTTTCGTGACAGGTGGAGCAACCGCCACCCGCCTTGGTGTAATTGGTCACATCCTCGACCGTGGTCAGGCGGTTGATGCGTACCTGCTCTTCGATCATGGGTGCTTCGATACCAAAACATTTGCACACCAGCTCGCCCTCTTCATGGTCGTCGACCCACGCTTCGCCACGGTAGTCGGCGATAGCGGCCTCCAAGGCCTCTTTACCCATCACCGAGCAGTGCATCTTTTCCGGCGGCAGACCGCCCAGGTGATCGGCGATATCCTGATTGGAAACCTTCAAGGCCTCGTCAACGGTCATACCCTTGATCATCTCGGTCAGGGCCGAGGATGAAGCAATAGCGGATCCACAACCAAAGGTCTGGAATCCGGCGTCGAGGATCACATCGTTGGACTCGTCCACCTTCAGGGTCAGACGCAGCGCGTCACCGCAGGAAATCGATCCCACTTCCCCGGTGGCGTTGGCACCGTCCACTGCGCCGGCGTTCTTCGGATTGAAAAAATGTTCCTTAACTTCGTCACTGTATTCCCACATGGCAGGCTCCGTAGTCGTTGAATCTGGAATTTGAAGGTAGGCGGTTCAGCCGCAGGAAAATGAGTTACCGCAGCCGCAGCTGGCGGTCGCATTGGGGTTTTCGAATTTGAAGCCGCTGCTTTCCATTGTGTCGACGTAATCGACGGTCACGTCTTTCAGCATCTCGGCGCTGCTGGGGTCGACCAAAACATTGAACGCGCCACATTCGATTACCTCGTCTGTTTCAACAACCGCCTCCTCCAGGCGCATGCCGTACTGCATACCGGAACAATCACCGCCGGTTACAATCACCCGCAGTCCGGCCACCGCAGTCTCGGAACCGTCGATAAACTTTTGTACCGCCGCCCGGGCGCTTTCGGTCAGTGTTAACATCGTTCAATCCTCCTATGGCAAGAGACTTGCAAATTCATTTACAGGTAGAGCTGCAAAGCCTATGCCAACCGCCGGGACACGGCGTAAGACAATGATTTAACGTGACTTATTGTTATCAAGGTGACAAAATTAAGATGTTCCAAACATCACGACAAAGCGCTTTTGTCGCATAGGCGACACAACAACGGGGATGGATGGCCAAGCCATGGTCGAGATGAATACAACCAGCGACACAATCAGGCACTATCACGATATCACCAAACATACCCTGCGCCGCTATGCAGCAGCAGCCGAGGCACTGGACTGGGATGATCAGCCCGAGGCCTTCCGTTGGTTCGACGGCGCACCGAAAACAGACCTGCCCCTGATCGCCGACCGCCTGAGGACACTCTATATAGATCTCTATCAGCCCGGCAAAGGCGTACCAAGGCCATTGACCCTGGACAACATCGGCGGCCTGCTGGAACTCTCCTTCGGTATCGCCGCCTGGAAACAGTATGGCGACACCAGATGGGCGCTGCGCTGCAACCCTTCCAGCGGCAACCTGCATGCGGAAGAGGCCTATGTGGTCTGTAATGACGTCAAGGGCCTGGCGGCCGGTGTCCACCACTACCTCGGTCGCGACCATCAACTGGAACAACGCTGCCGCTTTGCCGATGCCGCACTGCCGGCCAACACCCTGTTGATCGGTATCAGCTCCATCCAGTGGCGCGAGGTGTGGAAGTACGGTGAGCGCGCCTACCGTTACTGCCAGCTGGATACCGGCCACGCCATCGCCACGCTGCGTTATGCAGCCGCCACAGTGGGTTGGAAGGTGAAAATACTCGACCAAATCAGCGACCAGCAACTCGCCACCCTGCTCGGCCTGGATCGTGATGCGGATTTTAGTGATGCCGAAACCGAACACCCGGATGTGCTGCTGAAGATCAGCACCACGAATGAAACCACCGGCGTGGCGCTGGACACTTTGCTCGCTGCCGCGGCTGGCGGAGAATGGCAGGGCAGGGCCAACACACTGTCGCAACGCCACATGTATGAATGGCCGATCATCGAAACGGTCAGCGCGGCGGCGGAAAAGCCGGTGACAAAAACGATAACCGCCGCACACCATGATTTTCCAACTCCACTGCCCAGCCCTTGCATACTCGAAGCCACCTTGCTGATCCGCCGCCGGCGCAGCGCCCAGGCCTTTGACGGCCGGAGCGCCATCGGCAGTGAGGCCTTCTACCGCATGCTGGACATGACCCTGCCGCGACAGGATACGCCGCCGTGGGACTGCACGCCCTGGAACGACAACGTCAACCTGATCCTGTTCGTCCATCGCGTGGAAGGGTTGCAACCCGGCCTGTATGCCTTGGTCAGAAACCCGGATACATTTGACTCATTCAAGACCGCTCTCAGTCGCGAGCAGTTCCAGTGGCAGGACGTCGACGGTTGCCCGCCCCATCTGCCACTCTACACCCTGGTCAACGCCAACGGCCGGAATCTCGCCGCTACCCTCGCCTGTCACCAGGGCATCGCCGGCCAGAGCTGTTTCAGCCTGGCGATGATCGCCGACTGCGACTCAATGAAAAAGGATGGCTGGCAGTACCGCACTCTTTATTGGGAGGCGGGCATGATCGGCCAGGTACTTTATCTCGAGGCCGAAGCCACCGGTATCCAGGGTACCGGCATCGGCTGTTACTTCGACGATGCAGTGCACGAGGTACTGGGGATCCAGGACGAACGCTGGCAGGACCTGTATCACTTCACCGTCGGCAAGGGGGTTCATGACGGGCGGATACAAACCATTGCGCCGTATGCGCATCTGGCCAGATAAAGCGGTATAGCCATGGTGAAGCCGTCGGGTGTTCAGTAATGGAGATTACGAGAACCCTCTGTAAACAAGGCGCTATAACCAAGTCCTGCCATGAATACCACTTGACTCCCTATCCCTATGAAGGGGGTTTAGGTGAGCTCAGCAACAAGCGAGGGGATATACTACCTTATCCAGTATTATCTGCCGTGGCATCCCACCGGATGCCATACCTTAAGATTTAGAGTATTGAGGCGAATGCGGCGTGAAATCCTTGTCCGTTTTTCGGGGTACAGGTCAGTATACGAGATGATGAACCCTTTACCATTCCCAGCTTGTGGAAAGAATCTACCGCATTGGACATAGTAGACTTCAACAAATCATGTGAGCAACGAAGAGGTAAATTTCTTCCCCTGCCGGGAATTCCTGTCTACTACTATCTTTGTGGTAGCTGAGGATTTTGTTACACGCCAGAGCTGCCGGGTTAATACAATCATGCCTGCTCGTCGGGTGTCATAGCCCTGACACTCAGGGCGTGCAATCCACCTGAGGCAAGCTGCTCCTTAAATGGCGCCATGACCATTTTCTGCCTGGCGACCGGGAGCTTGCCTAAAAATTCCTGACTGATCACTGTAACGGTAAAACTGCAATCCTCGCCATCCACCGAGATTTTGGCATCCGGGATATCGGCGAGAATCATCTGTTTGACGGCTTCCACCTCCATGAGTTTACCCCGTCGCCTCGGCCGCCATCTCAAGCAGCGCCTGCAACTGGCCCGAGGCATTCAGCTCCTTGATAATGTCGGCACCGCCCACCAGTTCACCGTTGATGAACAGCTGGGGGAAGGTGGGCCAGTCGGAGACCTCGGGCAGCCCCTGGCGGATGCGCGGCTGCTCCAGCACATTAACGAAAGCGAACTGGGTGCCGGTACTCTGCATTGCCTCAACAGCAGCAGCGGAGAAGCCACACATAGGGAATTGGGGATTACCCTTCATGTAGAGAATGATGGGGTTTTCAGTAAGTTGCTTTTTGATAATTTCACTGGTTTTCATGATGTCTTCCCGAGGTTATAGAGGTAACGACTACCCTTCCATGACAGCCACATAGGCACGTCGTAACAATTCAATCTCCGCCGGTGGCAGGTCGCGCATTTCCGTAATCAGCTGTAGATTAGCGCCCTGCTTAGCCAAGGCCTCATCCGGTGTTTCGTGTCCGACCAGGCCCAGCAGATACACACCAATCACGCCCTGCGGCACATCCACACGCTGCAGATATTCATTGATGATCTCCAGCGCTCCCTGGTCCAGCGCCAGCATCTTTTCGGCCTGGCGGGCGATCACGGCGGGATGGCTGACGACGTTACCCTCTTTTTCCGGCACTTCGTCATCGAGCACGCTGGCAAGATCCGGCAGGGCCTCAAAGCCACAGATGCCGCCGTGGGCCAGCCTCAAAAAACGAACCTTGGCACTGACCGGATGTTTGTGCAGGATGATGATGCGCGTGTCGTTCATAGGTTCGCCGATTGCTTCATAAAGGCTGGCAGGGGATTGCGACTATCCCACAGGCGTTTGTACCGGCTATCAAGCTCCGAGAGCTGGCGGTCCAGGGTTTCGAGCTCACGCACCCTGGGCAGGGGGCCCATGGACACACCCGACTGCCAGGCCCCGATCTCGCTCTTGAGATGGTCACGTTTTGAGACCACCTCGGCTATCTGCTTTTTTATTGAGTCGAGTTTCTCCTGGCTAACGTCAGCAACAAAATAACTCACCCCGTTGCCGAAGATGCGGATACCGCCTCCCTCGGCCACAGTGCTGCGCAGTTTCTGCGCATCATCGACCTTGACGCCGGCCACATAGTCCACACCCATCTCACCCAGCTCGGGCAGCCAGGGCACCGTGGGACCCAGCAGCACTACATTGGCGTGGCGTGACAATTCCAACAGGCGCGGAAACGTTTTGTTAGGAATGGAACTGCCGGTAATAAACACCCACTCCGATTCCGGCAGTACATATTCACAGGCCTGATCCGGCAGGTCGTCACGGCCGGGATTGCGCTCGATCACGGTCAGATCACACATATCCTCGTAGAGATCGAAGCCGGGGTAGCGTCCGATCACCGCCACCTTCTTGTCCTTCATCATGGGGGCGAAGTGTTCGAACACCGTCAGGTTACCCGGTGCGGTGCTCATATCCAAGGGTTTTGCAGCGGCGAGCAAATCACTCCGGCTGCTGATGGTGGCGTTGATGGTCGCCATGGCAATGGCCGATTGGTAGGGATCCCAGCTGCGAATCCATTCTACCACTTCACTGGCGTGCTTCCCCACTAGGGTTCCTGACCAAGGCAGGGTGCGCGTGGCGATGCCGGGACTCATGTTCAGGCCGATATTTTCACCATTGGTGCGACACAGCGTC
>JASBUE010000212.1 GCA_030148045.1 Candidatus Tenderia sp. | reverse complement strand
TCCCCCGCGCCCAGACGGTGGATGGCCTCATCCAGGCGGCGCAAAGGCCGCCGGATCAACACCACGACGAACCCCAGCAACACCAGCACCGCGGGCACCAGGGCGGAGGCCAGCCAGAACAGGGTGCGCTGGGCCTGTTGTGCGGACCCCTGGGTCCGCTCCACCTGGGTGTCGATGAGGCGCTGGCTCTGCATTAGGCTCTGCTGCGCCAGCTCGGCCAAGCGGGCGAAGGTCTCGGCGACATCGAGGTTGCGCAGTGAATCCTGCCGCTCATGGATCAGGTTATAGAATTGGAATTCCTCACCCCGCAGCCGGGCCAGCACCTGCTGCAGGTCTTCGGGCAGCGACAAATCGCTGAGCGAGGCGATGGTTTCGGCAAAACGCGCTCGATTGGCCTCGTACACACGCAGTAGGGCCTCATCGCCCAACACCTGGTATTGGCGCAGATTACGCTCCATCACCGTGATCTGCTCCGCCAACATACGTCCATCCTCGGTGGCCTTGACGGCATGGGAGATTATCTGCTGACTCTGGGCCGCCAGCTTGTCCACCGAGGCCGCCGCATAGAACAGCGCGATGATCAGGGGCAAAGCCACCACGGCAAAACCGATCAGTATCAGCTGGATGATGGAGGTAGGACGGAATAGTTTCACGCTAACCTGATGGCGCCCCCGTTCTCAAGACCGACACCACCCAGCAAGCGGCCGCGAAAAAGACGGAGATCATTCAGCCGCGGCGCCAGGTCGTGCCACCGGGCCCGTCTTCCAGGACAATACCCTGACCCTGCAGTTCATCCCGGATACGGTCGGCCTCGGCCCAGTTTTTTTCCTGTTTGGCTCGGATGCGTTGCCCGATCAGCGTTTCGATCTCAGCGTCACCCAGACCGCCTTCGCCCCCGCCGCCTTTCAGGAAGGCATCGGCGTCATCCTGCAACAGACCCAACACCTCGCCCAGATATTTCAGCTGGCCGGCCAGTTGCGCCGCTTGTTCCGGGTTGTTTTCCGCCTTGGCCTTGTTGAGATGATTGGCGATCTCGAACAGCACGGCCAGGGCCTCGGCGGTATTGAAGTCATCATCCATGGCCCGGCGGAAGCGTGCTTCATAGTCGCCGCCACTGTTCACCCCGGCCGCCTCCACGCCGCGCAAGGCGGTGTAAAAACGCACCAGCGCGGCACAGGCGCTGTCCAGGTTCTGGTCGGAGTAATTCAGTGCACTGCGGTAGTGACTGGCGAGGATGAAATAGCGCATCACCTCCGGCGCATAGACCTTGAGCACTTCGCGCAGGGTGAAGAAGTTACCCAGCGACTTGGACATCTTCTCTTCGTTGATCTGCACGAAGCCGTTATGGAGCCAATAGTTGACGAAACGGCAGCCGGTGGCGCCCTCAGACTGGGCGATCTCGTTTTCATGATGGGGGAACTGCAGGTCCAGACCGCCGCCGTGGATGTCGAAGTGCTCGCCCAGGCAGTGGGTGGACATGGCCGAGCATTCGATATGCCAGCCCGGGCGTCCCGCGCCCCAGGGCGAGTCCCAGCTCGGTTCGCCCGGCTTGGCCGCCTTCCACAGCACGAAGTCGAGAGGATCGTCCTTGGCCTCGCCCACGGCGACACGCTCGCCGGCGCGCAGGTCCTCGAGCCGCTTGCCCGAAAGCTTGCCGTAACCCTCGAACTTGCTGACGTCGTAATAAACATCGCCGTTGTCGGCGGCATAGGCATACCCCTTCTCCACCAGGGTCTCGATCATGGCGATGATCTCGGCCAGGGAGGTGGTGGCGCGGGGTTCGCTGTCCGGCGGCAAAACACCCAGGACGGCGGCGTCTTCGTGCATGGCCTCGATAAAGCGCCCGGTCAGCGCCTCGATGGTCTCGCCGTTTTCATTGGCGCGTTTGATGATCTTGTCATCGATGTCGGTGATGTTGCGCACGTAGGTGACATCAAAGCCCGACCAGCGCAGATAGCGGGCGATCATGTCGAATACCACCAGCACCCGGGCGTGACCCACGTGGCAGTAGTCGTAGACGGTCATGCCGCACACGTACATCCCCACCTTGCCCTGCTCGATTGGCCTGAACTGCTCTTTTTTCCTGGTTAAGCTATTGAATACTTGCAACATCGCCTGGCGCCTTTATCTCATTCCGAGCGTCATTTTAACGGAACTAGCCCGGATTTCTCACTTCTCTTTGTCACGAGAGTGCCGAGGCGCTCGCAGTAGCAGGAAGGGGGGGGTGAGAAATCCGGGCTAGCAAAAATTCTGGTTGCGCTTTTTTCCGCCGGGCCCAGCCTATATCATTGGGGATTCGCATTCAGCCACGGGGAAGAGAGCATGAAAAAAATTATCGCCAGCTTGTTGATGATCATCATCGGCCTGAGCGCCGCACCGACCATGGCCGCAGAGGCGCCCAAAGTCAAACTGGAGACCAACTACGGCAACATCGTCTTGCAACTGAATCCGGAAGCGGCACCGAAGACCGTGGACAACTTCATCCGCTACATGAAGGACGGCTTTTACGACGGCACCGTCTTCCATCGGGTGATCGGCGATTTCATGATCCAAGGCGGCGGCTTCACCGACCAGATGAGCAAAAAAGAGACCCGCGCGCCGATCAAAAACGAGGCCGACAACGGCCTGAAGAACGTGCGCGGCAGCATCGCCATGGCGCGCACTGGCGACCCGCACTCGGCCACCGCCCAATTCTTCATCAATGTGGTGGACAACGACTTTCTCAACTTCTCCGCCCCCAACAGCCGCGGCTGGGGCTATGCCGTGTTCGGCAAGGTGGTCGAGGGTATGGAGACAGTGGACAATATCCGCGCCGTCGCCACCGGCAACCGGGGCATGTTTCGCGACGTGCCGCTCAAACCGGTGATCATCGAAAAGGCCTCGCTGGTCGAGTAACGACCATGAGCACGCTCTTCATCGCCGACACCCATCTGGGCGGCGAACACCCGGCGATCAGCCGGCGCTTCGTCGAGTTTATCGACAATGAGGCCCCCACCGCCGAGGCGCTGTACATCCTGGGTGATCTGTTCGAGGTCTGGATCGGCGACGACGCCGTGCAGGATGAGCACCGCGCCGCGCTCCAGGCCCTGCGCCGGCTCAGCGACACAGGCGTGCCCACCTACCTGTTGCACGGCAACCGTGACTTCCTGCTCGGCCAGGGCTTCGAGGCGCTGACCGGCTGCCAGCTGATCCAGGAGCCGGTGGTGATCGACCTCTACGGCACTCGGACGCTGCTGCTGCACGGCGACACCCTCTGCAGCGACGACGTGGACTACCAGAAAATGCGCAGCCAATTGCGCAACCCGGCCTGGCAGCAGCAGTTCCTGAGCGCCAGCATCGAACAACGCCTGGCTATCGCCAATCAATATCGCAGCGAGAGCCGCAGCCGCATCCGGGAAAAACCGGACGCCATCATGGACGTGAACCGCGACACAGTGATCGAAACCATGCGCGCCCACGGCGTGACCCGGCTGATCCACGGCCACACCCATCGCCCGGCGGTGCATGACCTGGAGATCGACGGCCAGCCGGCGCAACGCATCGTGCTGGGAGACTGGTACAGCCAAAACAGCAGCCTGAAGTGCGATGCATCCGGCTGTTATCTCAATCATTCAAACGAAGATTAGCGCTTCGCCCCCAGCGCCCGGGCCCGCGCCTGGGTCACCTCCGCATCACGACTCACATGGGAGACATTCCACTCCTCGGACAACTCCGGCCAGCCCTGCATATGGCGCAGCGCCAGTTCGGCCAGGGCCTCAATGTGGTCGGGCCGGTCGTTCAAGGCGGGGATGTAACTGAATGACTCACCGCCGGCCTCGAGAAAAATACCGCGGTTCTCCACTGCAATCTCCTCCAGGGTTTTGAGACAATCGGCGGCAAAGGCGGGACAAACCAAGGCGACCTTCTTGATGCCCTGCCTGGGCAACTTTTCCAGGGTCTTGTCGGTGTAGGGCCGGAGCCACTCCTCGCGACCGAAGCGCGACTGGAAGGTGACCATCCACTGCTCTTTGTTCAGTCCCAACGCTTCGGCGGCCAGGCGCGCCGTCTTTTGGCATTCGCAAAAATAGGGATCGCCGTTGAGAAAGTAACGCCTGGGCATGCCGTGGAAGGAGAAGACCAGTCTTTGCGGCTGCCCGTCGCGCTCGAACTGGTCGCGGATGCTGGCGGCGAGCGCCTGAATATAACGACCGTCGTCGTGATAGTGGTTGACGTAGCGCATCTCCGGCAGCCAGCGCCAGCTCTTCAGCTCATCCATCACCGCATCGAAGATGGAGGCGGAGGTGGTGGCCGAGTACTGGGGATAGAGCGGCAGCACCAGGATGCGGCGGGCGCTGGCCTGTTGCAGGCGCTGGAGGGCGGCGGCGATGGAGGGCTGGCCGTAACGCATGGCCATCTCCACCTTCACCGGCCCGGGGATGCGCGACTCCAGGGCCCGCTGCAGCGCCTCGGCCTGGCGCTTGGAGATGGCGATCAGCGGTGCGCCCTCCTCGGTCCAGACCGACTGGTAGGCATGGGCCGATCTTTTCGGCCGGACGCGCAGAATGATGCCGTGCAGAATCAACCACCACAGCGGCCGCGACATCTCGATCACGCGCGGGTCCCACAGGAACTGGGCCAGATAGCGGCGCACCGCCTCGGGCGTGGGGGCATCGGGCGAGCCGAGGTTGCACAGCAACACGCCGGTGCAGGGCATGGTCTTGTGATCGTAGTCCTTGATCCCCTGGTAATTGCTCATTGCCAACCCCGTAACACTAAAGGCTTTTTCGATAAAAGAAGGGGTAGTATAGCGAGCCGGACGGGAATTGTGGCCACAAAAAAACCGCGTCACGCGAACGCGGCTTTTCGCAACAGCGCCGGGCCGCTCAGTCGAACTGCCGCACCGTGGTACCCAGCGACTCCGCCATGGCACTCAGACGACGGCTGGCCTCCAGGCTGGCAGCGGCCGCCTGGCTGGTGCCGTCCGCCACCTCGCTGATCTCGATGAAGTTGTTGCTGATTTCGGTCGAGACATTGGACTGCTCCTCGGTAGCGGCGGCGATCTGGGCACTCATCCTAGTGATGGTGTCGGCCGAATCGACGATGGCGTCGAGGGACTGGCGCGCCTGATCGGCCTGCCGCAGACTGGCCTTCACCTCGCTCTGGTCCTGTTCCATGATCTCGGCCGCCCGTTCCACGCCGTCGCGCATGCGGGTGATGACGGCTTCGATCTCCCCGGTGGAGTCCTGGGTGCGGATGGCCAGGGAGCGCACCTCCTCCGCCACCACGGCGAAGCCGCGCCCGTGTTCCCCCGCCCGTGCCGCCTCGATGGCCGCATTCAGGGCAAGCAGGTTGGTTTGTTCTGCGACATTGTGGATCACATCCACCAACTTGCCTATCTCGGCCGAGCTCTGGTGCAACTCGCGGATTTCGGCGGTCGCCTGATCAACGCTCTGCACCAGGCCGGTCACCGAGTCGCTCATCTGCTTGACCACCAGCCGGCCGTGCATGGCCTGTTCATTGGAATCCCCGCAGGCCTTGGCGGTGTGCGCGGCGCTCTCCGCCACCTCCCGCACCGAGGCCGACATCTGGTTGATGGCCGTCGCCACCTCGTCAAGCTTGAGACGCTGGCGTTCCACATCGTCGCTGGTTGCCTGGGCGATGGAACTGGCGTCACGGCCGATCCCGGCCAGGTCGTTGGCGGCATCGCCCATGCGCGTCACCACCGTGGTCTGACGCGCCTGCATCGCCGCCATGGCCAGTTGGATCTGGCCCACCTCATCGGGCGCATCGCCATATACCAGCAGGCCGACGTCGTTGCTGTAGATCTCTCTCGCCTGCGCCGCGGTCTTGGCCAGCGAACGGGTCAGGCGGCGCGCCGTCAGCCAGGCGACCAGTGTGCCCGCCAGTGCCGTTGCCAACATCATCGGCACGGCTGCACCGGCGGAGACGGCCAGACCGGCCAATACCCATGTGAGCAGCGTCATGACAAGAAAATTCTTGCCGCGCAGGGAAAGCGACGGCCACTTGAGCAACGGCGTCTTGCCGCTCATCAAGCGGTGATAGAGCTTGTCGGCGCGCGCCACCCATTCCTGTTTGGGTTTGGTGCGCACAGACTGGTAGCCGATGATCTTATCGCCCTCATAAACCGGGGTAACATAGGCGTTGACCCAGTAATGATCGCCGTTTTTGCAACGGTTCTTGACAATGCCGATCCAGGAACGGCCGGTCTTGATGGTATCCCACAGATCTTGAAACGCCGCGGGCGGCATGTCCGGGTGGCGGACGATGTTGTGGCTGCGGCCTAACAGCTCATCGCGGTCGAAGCCGGCGATGTCGCAGAAATCCTGATTGACGTGGGTAATGACGCCTTTGGCGTCAGTGAGAGAAATGATCTTCTGGTGATCGTGATAGACAAATTCCTTGCCGGTGACCGGATAATTCTTCTTCATTCATACTCCCCCTACGATTACATGGCATGCTGACCGAGCTCCTTGCCAACAGCCAGGCCGTCACGCTCGTCGGCCCCCTCAAAACCCATCACATTCAATAGAACATTCTTGTCGAAGGGCTTGGCCAGACACGCTTCGGCGCCCGCCCTGAGGATCCGCGCCTCGTTGTCCGGGGTGTAATACCCCGTCATGGCAATGATGCGGATCTGCTTGGTGGCATCATCTTCCTTAAGCTGCTGACAGACGGAAAAACCGTCCATACCCGGCATCTTGAGGTCGAGTAACACGATATCGGGGGAAAACTGCAAAACTTTACGCCCGGCGTCAAAACCGTCATGCGCCGTTTCGGTGTTGATGGGACAAGGCTGGTTGGCCAGCAGATCGGCCAGATAGCGGGCGAACGAGCGATTGTCATCCACCACCAACACCCTGGGCGGCCCATCTGATGCCAGCTCCATACCGCGCTCGCGGGCAAACTGCTCCACATCCTGGCGCAAAAAGCGGCGATGACCGCCGGCGGTGGTGATGGCCCTGATCCAACTCTTCTGGGCCCACTGCCTAACGGTAACGGGAGAGACCATGAGCAGTTCAGCCACCTCGTTGGGGGTCATGTAGGCACGATCATGACTGTTCCGCTTCATAGTACTCTCCCGTGCGATCAAAACTACCACATCGATTTAATCGGTTCAAGCGTTTTAATCGTTTTTGCGTGACGGATTTCGAAATACTCTCATTACGCCCTCAAACGGTTGTTTGGGCGCCATAGATGTTGATATCGGGAGATAAAGTGTCGGCGGATACGGCGAAACCGACGGGGAACGAATTAACCCAGATTCAGGGGCGACAGGGGCTGACCCCGCCGATAACGGAGGTAATGTTGCAGGATCCTGGGATGGTCGAAGACCAGTGGCGCGGGCGGCTGATCCGGCGGGCGGATGTGAAGATTTTTGGCGTCATCGCGGGCCTCGGGCGTGCCGGCGGCCTCGGCCACGAAGACCAGGCTCACCGTATGACCGCGCGGATCCCGGTCGGGTTTCGAGTAACAACCCAGCAGCGCCTTGAGTTCGACCTCCAGGCCGGTCTCCTCCCTGGCCTCGCGCACGGCGGCGGCCTCCACCGTTTCCCCGATATCGACAAAACCGCCGGGCAGGGCCCAACCGTGGGGCGGATTGAGACGTTCGATGAAAACAACAGGACGGCCGGGACGGTCGCTCAGCTCAATGATGACATCGGCGGCAATGGCTGGCGTGACAGGGCGAGACACGGGTTATTCCCCCCGTCTGAAGCGGATGATGTGGCGCCGCTCGCGCTTGCTCGGGCGTTTGTCCGGCCGGGGAGCGGCGCCTGCCATGAGGCGCCGCTGTTCGCCTTGCAACTCACGCTGGCGGCGGCTGGCCTCGGTCTCTTCATACAGGCTCTGGGCCACAGCAGCAGGACCGCGCTGGCCCGACAAACCACGAATATGGACAATGAATTCCAGGCTGCCCTTGCGGATGCGCACTTCGTCATCCAGCCCGACGCTGCGCGACGGTTTGACCCGCGCGCCGTTAAGATGGACATGGCCGCCGTTGATGGCCTCGGTGGCCAGGTTGCGGGTCTTGAAGAAACGCGCCGCCCACAACCACTTGTCGAGGCGGATCTTGTCGGCGCCGGAGTCTGGTTTGGACATAAATTGAGCAGGGGCCGGCAGCACCGGCCCCCTTGTTGACTATTTGCCCGCCAGGCCCAGCATCAGCTCGTTCAGGCGGCTGACGAAGCTGGCGGGATCCTCCAGCTGGCCGCACTCGCTGAGCATGGCCTGGTCCAGCAGCACATGGGCCCAGTCGCTGAAGCGCTCCTCGTCCGGCTCGTGCTCGAACTGGCGTACCAGCGGATGCTCGGCGTTGATCTCCAGGATGGGTTTCATGGTGGGCACGTCGTGACCGGCCTGCTTGAGGATCTTCTGCATGCTCAGGTTCATATCGTGCTCCTCCACCACCAGGCAGGAAGGCGAGCGGGTCAGGCGGTGGCTGATACGCACCTCCTTGACCTTGTCGCCCAGGGCCTTCTGCATGCGCTCGAGCAAGTCCTTGTGTTCCTCCTGGGACTTCTTGGCCTCTTCCTTCTCCTGCGCGTCTTCCAGTTCGCCCAGGTCCAGCTCGCCCTTGGCGATGGACTGGAACTGCTTGCCTTCGAATTCGTCCAGGAAGGACATCATCCATTCGTCGACGCGGTCGCCCATGAGCAGCACTTCCACGTCTTTCTTGCGGAAGACTTCCAGATGGGGGCTGTTGTTGGCGGCGGCATAGCTGTCGGCGGTGATGTAGTAGATCTTGTCCTGGCCTTCTTTCATACGCTCGAGGTATTGATCCAGAGAGACCGTCTGCTTGTCGCCGTCAGCCTTGGTGGAGGCAAAACGCAGTAGCTTGGCGATGCGTTCTTTGTTGGCGTGATCCTCGGCCGGGCCTTCCTTGATGACACTGCCGAACTCGTCCCAGAATTTCTGGTACTTGTCGGCCTCGTCCTTGGCCATGCCCTCCAGCAGACCCAGCACCTTCTTCACCGAGGCGGCGCGGATGGTATCAATCTGCTTGTTACGCTGCAGGATCTCGCGCGAGACGTTGAGCGGCAGGTCATCGGAATCCACCACCCCGCGGATAAAGCGCAGGTAGGTGGGCATAAGCTGTTCGGCATCATCCATGATGAAGACGCGGCGCACATAGAGCTTGACGCCGTGGCGCTTGTCCCGATCCCAGAGATCGAAGGGCGCGCGCTGGGGCACATAGAACAACGTCGTATAGGACTGATTGCCTTCGACCTTGGTGTGGACATAGGCCAGCGGGTCTTCAAAATCGTGGGCGATGTGCTTGTAGAACTCGTTGTATTCCTCGTCCTTGATCTCGTTCTTGGGCCGCGCCCACAGGGCCGCGGCGCTGTTGACCACCTCGTATTCATCTTTCTTGCCCTCTTCTTGCGACTTCATCTCGATGGGCAGGTTGATGTGGTCGGAGTATTTGTTGATGATGTGACGCAGTCTGTAGCCTTCAGCGAACTCCTCCTCGCCGTCACGCAGATGCAGGGTCACCTCGGTGCCGCGGCTGGGTTTCTCTACCGTCTCCAGGGTGTATTCCCCCTCGCCGTCCGATTCCCAGCGTACGCCGTGTTCGGCGCCCATGCCGGCGCGGCGGGTGATGAGCGTCACCTTGTCGGCAACGATAAAGGCGGAGTAGAAGCCGACCCCGAACTGACCGATGAGCTGGGCGTCCTTGGCCTGGTCGCCGGTGAGGGAGTCGAAAAACTGCCGGGTACACGACTTGGCGATGGTGCCGATGTTGTCCATCACCTCGTCCCGGTTCATGCCGATGCCGTTGTCGCGCACGGTGACGGTCTTGGCCTCCTTGTCGAACTCCACCTGGATCTTGAGCTCGGTGCCGTCCTCCATCAGGCCGTCGTCGGTCAGGGCTTCGAAGCGCAGCTTGTCGCAAGCATCGGAGGCGTTGGAGATCAATTCACGCAGGAATATCTCTTTGTTCGAGTACAACGAATGGATCATCAGCTTGAGCAGCTGACGTACCTCGGTTTGAAAACCCAGGGTCTCTTTATGCGCGTCTATGGACATGGTCATTTATTCTCCCTCTACATAATTTGCAGCATCGCAGGCATAATGGGGATTCACCTTTTGGTTTTCAACCCCAACCACAGCGGACGGAAACATGGATATCAGAACCGTTGCCACCACGCCCTACGATGACCAGCGCCCCGGCACCTCCGGCCTGCGCAAAAAGACCCGCGTCTTCCTGGAAAAACCCAACTACCTGGAAAACTTCGTCCAGTCCACCTTCGACAGCCTGGACGGGTTTAAAGGCAAGACCCTGGTGGTGGGCGGTGACGGCCGCTACGGCAACAAGCAGGCCATCCAGACCATCGTCAAAATGGCGGCGGCCAACGGTTTCGGTCGGGTATTGGTGGGCAAATACGGCCTGCTCTCGACGCCGGCGGCCTCCTGCGTGATCCGCAAATACCAGGCCTTCGGCGGCTTCATCCTCTAGGCCAGCCACAACCCGGCCGGCATCGACGAAGACTTCGGCATCAAGTACAACGCCACCAACGGCGGGCCGGCGCCGGAAAAGCTCACCGAGGCGATCTATGCCCAAAGCAAGACCATCGAGCGCTATCTGACCTGCGAAGCCCCGGACATTCATCTTGAGAAAGTGGGCGGCACCCAGGTCGGAGACACCGAAGTAGTGGTGATCAATCCCATCAGCGACTACGCCGAACTGATGCAGGAATTGTTCGATTTCGACGCCATCCGCGCCCTGTTCCAGTCGGGTTTTCGCATGTGCTTCGATGGCATGCACGCCATCACCGGCCCCTATGCCAAGGCGATCCTGGAGAAGGAGCTGGGCGCGCCCCAGGGCACGGTCATCAACCACATGCCGCGCCCCGATTTCGGCGGCGCCCCCCCCGACCCCAATCTTACCCACGCCGAAAAGCTGGTCAGCATCATGTTCGGCCCCAAACCGCCGCAGTTCGGCGCCGCCTCGGACGGCGATGGCGACCGCAACATGATCCTGGGGCAGAATTTTTTCGTCACCCCCAGCGACAGCCTGGCCATTTTGGCCGCCAATGCCACCCTGGCGCCGGGCTATCAAGACGGCCTCGCCGGCGTGGCGCGTTCCATGCCCACCAGCACCGCCGTCGACCAGGTGGCCAAGGCGTTGGGCATCACCTGTTACGAGACGCCCACGGGCTGGAAGTTCTTCGGCAACCTGATGGACGCCGGCAAGATCACTATATGCGGCGAAGAGAGTTTCGGCACCGGCTCCGCCCATGTGCGCGAAAAGGACGGCCTGTGGGCGGTACTGTTCTGGCTCAACATCCTGGCGGCACGCAAGATGTCGGTGAAAACGATCGTACAGGAACATTGGCAAAAGTTCGGCCGCAACTTTTACACCCGTCACGACTTCGAAGGGGTGGACAAGGCGCGCGCCGAAGCGATGATGCAGAACCTGCGCAGCCGCATGCACACACTGCCCGACCGCGCCGTGGGCACGCTGCGTATCGCCTACAGCGACGATTTCAGTTATACCGATCCGGTGGATGGCTCAAAGGCCACCGGCCAGGGCATCCGCATCCAGTTCAACGACGGCAGCCGCATCGTCTACCGGCTTTCCGGCACCGGCACGGAAGGCGCCACCCTGCGCGTCTATATCGAGCGTTACGAGGACGACCCGATAAAACACGGCGTGGAAACACAAAGCGCGCTGAAAGATCTGATCGCCCTCGCCCACAGCATTGCCGAGATCGAGAAATATACAGGCCGCACCAGACCAACGGTGATTACTTAAGGAAATGGCATGCCCCCTCCCAATACGGCATCGGGGATACGCCAGACTGGGACTGTTATTCACCAATCACATGAGAAGGGGGGCAGTCATTACTGGGCCTGAGAGCTGAAAAAGCCGGGGCATGCCTGCTGGAGCGCTCCGCAATTCGTGAAGCCGTATCACCAGAACGACAGGGATGACGGCAATGATGCCGAGGCCATTTGTGAGGCGCTGGGGGCGCGGATTGGCGACCTGGCTGGGGGCTGGGTGTCGGGGCAATTTTCCTCGGGCGGCAAGGCGCGCCATGGACACATTCCCAAGCGAGGCGAGGCCTATCTGTGTACCTTGCTGGCGCATCGCGCGCGGGCGGTGATGCTCCAACTGGTACGCCACGCACAATGCCCGGAGCCGTTGGGTGATGGCGCTGCCAAAACGCCGCGGCTGCAACAAGGCCGCGCTGGCGCGGGAGACGGACTAGCGGGTACCGGCGAACCGAAAGAAGCGCTAGAGCTCGACATTTAAGAAAACGACATTGAACAGAGGCGCGACTTCCACCGATTGCGAAGATAGTGGTGTGAAGATAAAAGCAGGTTGGAGCGACGCTGGGAGCACCTGAGGTCAGACCGTGACCAGCAAAACTCGCTTAGCCCAAGGCGCATCAAGCGCGATAGCTTAATAGGGGAGCCGGTCAGCGAATTCCATCAGGGACAGAGGCAAAGAGCTTCATCATAAAGTCCGGATGTATCGCTGCAATCTTTACCTTCTTGCGTTACGAATGAGATGCTTGGCAAATGGTGGGCGTTCATGTATGGGCTACAGCGTGATGCCGGCAGGGTAGCCGGTTGAAGCCGGTGACTAGGGCCGGTTTTCCCGGACACTAGCAACCTGAACATCATATATATCAGAAATAGCCATTGATGCCGGCCTTAAGCTGATGCCGGCTATAACTGTAGCTTGCTATGCGCGAATCGTTGCGGGTGAAACTATAGCGGATATCGAATTCCCAGCGCCGGCTCAGTTTACGGCTCAGGCCTAGGATGGCCCGGTACTGTTGGTCAACGCGGCGCTGTTTGAGACCGCCACTGAGTTCATTCTCGCCCCGGTAACGGCTGTAACGGTAACGGCCATCCAGGCTGGCCCGCCAGTTCGAGTCCAGATCCAGGATGGCGCGGGCACGCAGGGCATGGCGGGTGGGAGAGAAACTGGTGAAGCGGCCGCTAACCGGACTGGTTCTGTCCTGACGGTCGTTGAGTTCCAGTTGATAATAGGTAATCAGGGAGGTGCCCTGCCGCCGCCACAGGTTGCCAAGGCGAAGTTGCTGGCGCCAGCCGTCCAGATAATCGAACTGACTACTGGTGGCCTGCAGTTGGCTGAGTTTGTAACGTAACTGGAGGTGATTGACTTTGCCGAGTGAGCGCTGGGCGCGGTTGTCCAGGCTGATGGCCCGTTGATAGTTGGCGCCGCCAAAAAAACTTTCCTCCCAACGGGCATACACCCGGGTCCGCCAGTCGGCCCATTGATCATATCGGCCCAGACTGGCATTGAGCTGTGAAAAGTTATTTCTGCCCTGGGTTTGGTATTTGAGCCCGTAGCCACCGATGGAAAGCTGCAGACCACCGCGGCGATTACCGGTCAGCCAGCCGCTGGCGCTAGCGATCAATTCGGCCGCTATGTCACTGGAGCGAGTTATGCCGGTGAGGGTGTCATTGGCCAGCGTCACATTGGAGTCATACATTAGCCCAGTGCTGGCAAAGCCATACCAGGACGCTTTCGTCTGCGGCCGGGCACCAAGCCGTCTCAATGCTTCAGCAGCCATGGCCTGGATGCGGCGGTCGTCCTCAGACCGATAGGCCAGACGAAACCATTTAATGGCCTCCGCCTCGTTGTTTTGCCGGTTGGCCACCAGGCCGAGATTAAAATGAGCGAGTTGACGGGACTTTGGCTTCTGGGCCAGCTCCAGGAACAACTTCCTGGCTTTTTGATATTCGCCCAGCTGGTAATAGGCAACGGCAAGATTATAGTTCAGGCCGGGCGTGTCAAGGCCGGCTTCTTGAGCCTTAAGGAAATAGTTCAACGCTTGTTGATAGCGGCCTTCTTTTGCCGCTTGAATGCCGGCATTGAGTTGATCTCTTGGATAGGTATCCGCCAAGGCGGGAGATTGCATGAGCAGAAAAAACAATATGGTCAAGGTGTAGGTTAGTAGTCTATGCAAGTGAGACATGGAGTTCCTTCGTCTTGCTCGAATAATCATCATGGCACAGGCAAAGCCGCGTCTGCCTGACAGACGAGGCTCTCTGGTGGTTGTCTTTATGCGTGGCAATCAGTCGTCGCCCGGGGCGTCCTGTTGCGTCTCCTCCACATCGTCGATAGCATCCAGGCTCTCCTGTTGAGCATCCACGGCATCGTGGGCCGCATCTAGGCTCTCCTGTTGAGCATCCGCCGCATCGCTGGCCGCATCTAGGCTCTCCTGCTGGTCATCCGCGGCATCGTTGGCCGCGTCCTGACTCTCCTGCTGGGCTTCCGAGGCGTCGTCAATCACGTCCACGGTGTCTTCTGAGTCGCCAGCTTTGTCATGCGGCTCGTTTTCCATTTCCTTCAGGTCGCTGGTCTCGTCCTGGTCTTCGTCCTCGGACTCGACCGATGAGGAGATCTCCTCTTCGGGACGTCTGATGTTCGGGAAGCCTGGCAGGTCTAGTTCGTGAGTAATTTCGTCAATCTGGTCCGACTCAATGACCTGTATGGTGACATCCAGATCATCCAGTTCCACGGCCCTCGCGGCGCCTGTGGTCAACGCCAGGGGGAGGGTGGCAATAATAAGCGTAATAAGGGGTAAGCGTTTCATTATCAGTTCCAGTGAGGCTATTGTTTTGTTTACGTGTGTTTTCGGTCTAGCGACCACTGTTGGGAAATGTCTTGTTTCACCACGGCGAGATTGATTTGTAACGTAGTCATTTTCTTGTTTCCATATTCAATGTGTGCGATCAGCGGCTGGTTACCGCCAGCCTGGCTGGCGATGACCGGCAGGCGCAGCAGGTTTTTGCCTTTGATAAGATCGGTGCGCCATTCCACCTGTCGTTGGCCAGGGAAACCCACCAGCGCGACATGCGGGGGCAGTTCAATGGCAATCTTGGCGTTTTGCAGCGCCTGCGCGGTCTGAAAGACCAGATTGACCTGACTGGTTTGGTCCAGAGCGATGCTGACACCAGCCATGGGGTTGTTTGGCGAAGGTGTTTCCTGCAGGCCAGGAAACAGTCCCACCACGACCCACAGGGCGAGACCCGCCACCAGCGCGCTGCCAAATCCGGTGGCAAAGCCACGGCGCTGATGTTTTTTGCCGTCGCTGCCCACCGGGCTGGTCTTCGCCTGGCGCAACACCCGGTTTGCAAAACCCTGGGAGGCCGGGGGGATATCGCTGGAACGGAGCGCATGGCCGATTTCACGGGCGGCATCCAGCTCTCCGCAGCAGTAGATGCAATGCCCGGCATGCCCCAGGAAAGCCGCAGTTTGCCGCTCGTCCAGTTCGTTGCTGAGGTAATCATCCAGATGTTGTTTAAAATCTGTGCAGTTCATAATTTAAGCCCTCTTGCCCTAATGAACGCTTTTTGTGCCTAAAAGGTTCCCCGGAGTTGGCTGTTCGGTTGGATTTATTTTTAACAGTTCCCGCATTCTGGCCCGAGCGCGATGGATGCGTGACTTGATCGTACCAAGGGGTAAATCCAACATATCCTGCAATTCACTGAGCCGGTAGCCCTCGATATCATGCAATACCAGCAGGCCCCGATGTTCATCGCTGAGCTGATTGAAGGCGTGCTGAATTTGCCCCAACCGTCGTTCGCGAATGAGCTGTTGTTGTGGGCCGGCCTCGGCGGTGGCGCTATTATCGTAAAAGTGTGTCTCATCGTCGACAAGCTGCAACGGTGAGCGCTTGCTCTTGCGCTGATTATCGATAAACAGATGGTACAGGGATGTGGTCAACCAGCCCCTGAGATTACTCATACCGACCATCTCGTCGCGCCGGGGATAGAGCTTGGTTAGCAAATCTTGCACAAGGTCTTCCGCATCCTGTTGCTGTTGGCAAAAGCGAAAGGCAACCCGATACAGCATATCAAGATGCGGTCGAATCAGACTGTCAAAGTCTGTTTGTTTTTGACGCGGAAAGGGAAGTATTTTTTTCATGTCCTGTCAGGGTTCCATTATGCATGTTCCTGTACCAAAATAAGATGGAGGCTTTCCTCGATCAGTGGGTACACCCTGTTGTTTAACCCCAACAGGATAGAGATCCAGCCCACCGAGATGGAAATAAATCGCATCGCGATCAGAGCCGCGATGCTCTGTCAGCGCCCACCCAACGGCTCCGGGCATCGTCATGGCGTACCAAGTGGCGCATCACCGCCCGCGCACCATGCGCCAGCAAGGTACGCAGATAGACCTCGCCTCGCTTGGGAATGCGCCCATAGTGCGCCTTGCCGCCTGAGGAAAATGGCCCAGGCCCCAGCCAGGCCGCCAATCCGCGCCTCCAGCGCCTCACAAATGGCCTCGGCATCATTGCCGTCGTTCTTGTCGTTCCGGCTTCGCGAATTGCGGGGCACATTCAGCAATGACGTCACCCTTGCCGACGCATGCCAAATCACCCCATGCGCGAGTTTCGTCGCCGCGTAGGAGATCTCCCAGTACTCCCGAGTCATGGACGCCGGCCGCCCATGGCAAACCACTTTAGTTCGACTGTCGACGCCAATATGCGTTCATACCGAGATACCACTGATTTCCCTTCTTGGTCGACGATGATGCCCCCAATTCACCTTCAGGCTATTCTCTTCGGGGTATTGATTGACCAAGTGAAACAGCTGGCCACCCAGATTGTGGTACTCCATCAGGTGGCGGAACTTGCCGCTCGTGGCCTCATCAGGCACAGGCGCCCCGCCGGAATCGCTGCCGACGCAATGACGCATGGCACGGGAGTCATGCAGATCGTCATCGACAGCAGGATCGAAAAGATTGAGCCAATGCTGGAGAAAATAGATGCGCAGCATTCGCTCAATGCCGATAGGGCGTCGGACAC
>JASBUE010000206.1 GCA_030148045.1 Candidatus Tenderia sp. | reverse complement strand
GTGCAGCTCATCATGGCCGGCAAGGCCCATCCGGCGGATCAGGCGGGGCAAGACCTGATTCAACAATGGATACACTTTAGCCGCCGGCCCGAGGCGCGCGCCCATGTAATTTTCCTCAGTGACTACGACATGCATTTGTCTGAGCATCTGGTCCAGGGCGTGGATGTCTGGCTCAACACGCCGCGCCGGCCGTGGGAAGCGAGCGGCACCAGCGGCATGAAAGTGCTGGTCAATGGCGGCCTCAACCTGTCGGAACTGGACGGCTGGTGGGCGGAGGCCTACACGCCGGAAGTCGGTTGGGCATTGGGCGACGGCCAGGAACATGATGACGACCCCGCCTGGGATGCGATGGAGGCGGAAGCCCTCTATGACCTGCTCGAAAACGAGGTGATCCCCGCGTTCTATACCCGCGACGTGCAGGGCATCCCCGCCGCCTGGGTGGCGCGGATGCGGGAAAGCATGGCGCGCCTGACCCCGCGTTTTTCTACCAACCGCACGGTACGCGAATACACCGAGCAATACTATCTGCCGGCGGCATCGGCCTTGCATGAACGGGTTGCCGACAACGGCGCGGCCGGTTTGCAGATGGTGGAGTGGTGCCACGCGCTGGAACAAAAATGGGCCACGCTGCGCTTCGGTGAAGTTAAGGCCGAGACTGTCAACGACCGGCACGTATTCGAGGTTCAGGTGCATCTGGATGAACTCGACCCGGCGGCCGTGCGGGTCTAGCTGTATGCCGACGCTGTTCGAGACGGCGCGCCCGAGCGTCAGGAGATGACGCGTGGGCGGCAGTTGGCGGGCGCGGCGAGTGGCTATGTTTACCATGCCGAGCTGCCGGCAACCCGGCCAGCGGCAGACTATACGGCGCGGATTCTGCCGCACCGCGATGGCCTAGCGATTCCTTTGGAAGCCGCTCATATCCTGTGGCAACGGTGATTGAATACCGAGTTGACAATAACGAGGAGGAGACGGCAATGAAACATCGACACAACGAAAGAACCTTCAAGGACCCGGTTTGCGGCATGGAGGTCAGCCGCATGACCGCCGCTGAGGAATGCGTCTATCAGGGTAAGACTTACTACTTCTGTGCCGGGACCTGCCGGGAGGCGTTCGCGGCCGATCCCGAAAAATACCTTCGGCATCACCGCCAGCATGGGATGAAGCAGAAGTGAGCCTGGAGAGGGTGGTTTGGCCGGCGTCGGCGGGTGCCGTTGACGCAACATTGGGATAAGCAATTTCATTATGAACGAAGATATTGCGCATTCAGGTGCCTGGGGCCTTGCCGCGATCATGATCGTGGTGGCGTCTTGGCTGCTTTATCGCTACCTTGCCCCGAAGACATGGCGCGAGTGGGCCAGCGCGGGGGTGGTGCAGGCATTCATCATCGCGTTGTATGCGGAGATGTATGGATTCCCGCTCACCATTTATCTGCTCGCGCAGTTTTTCGGGTTGGATCGATACAATCTCAACGCCAATCTCTGGTCTTCGCTGCTGGGAGTGGGCGAGACGGGAATGTTGATCTCCATGATACTCGGCTATGGGCTGTTGTTTGTCGGCATCGGCATTTTCATACAAGGCTGGCGCGAACTCTACCGTGCGCACCGGCAGAACCGGCTGGCAACAACAGGCTTGTACGGCCTGGTGCGGCATCCTCAGTATACGGGGTTGTTCATCGGTCTGTTCGGCGAGGGGATTGTACATTGGCCAACGCTGTTCTCGGTGGGCTTGTTCCCCGTTATCGTGCTGGCCTATGGCTTGCTGGCGCGCAATGAGGAAAAACGCATGATCGAGCGGTTCGGTGAAGAATACCATGCCTATCAATGGAGGGTGCCGATGTTTTTCCCACGCCTGGGTCAGTGGCGACAGCTCGTGCAACGTTCGAATGTAAAGGATGCGGACGAAGATGACCCTGCCCATCGGTGATGACGTTGCGAGAACGCGGCGGACAGACAAATATTCCGGAAGGGTGCAGAACGCCGCAACAGGTGTTCTGACGCGTGGCACCGGGCATGATAAAGGAGAGGATGTATGACGATGGGAGAACGGCGTTTCTATGACTGCGGTGTGAGCGAGAAGCTGCTCTATACCGCCTTCCTGCTGCTCATGGGCGTCGGCTACCTGATGGCGCTGGTGTATCTGTACACCAGTTTCGAGGGCTACGACGGCGAGCCCGGGGTCTCCATCGAGGACATCGTCTACAACTATTACGGCAACCGCAGCGGCACCCGGCTGGAGGCGGCGATCCGCGGCCCCATGGCGGGTTATATTCAGCTCGACGATCGTCATGTGATCGTGGAATGGCTGAAATCAGGCGCGCTTGAAAATGATTACTCGACCGTTATCCGCCCTATTCTGGAAAAGACCTGCCTCAACTGCCATACACCGGCCTCCGGGTTGAATATCCCCGATCTTTCCTCCTATGAGGGAATCAAGAAGGTCGCCGAGGTGGATACCGGCGAGTCGCTGCACACCCTCATGAAACTGTCGCACATCCACCTGTTCGGCGTCGGGCTGGTCGCCCTGGGGATCGGCCTCGTCTTCCGCCTCGCCGCCACAGCGACCTGGTTCAAGGCGACGCTGATGGTGTTGCCGTTCGCGGTGATCTTCGTCGATATCCTGGCCTGGTTCCTGACCAAGTGGGACCCGTTCTACGCCTACACGGTGGTGACGGCCGGCGGGCTGCTCGGGCTGGCGTGGGCGGGACAGATGCTGATTTCTCTGTATCAACTCTGGTTCCTGAGAGCGCCGAAAGAAGAAAAAAATTCAGCCAGCTAAAATTAGGGGGCGAGACATGTTTGCTCATTATGTAAAGATATTCTGGAGAGCCGTACTTTTGGTGATCGGCCTAGCCAGCCTTAACGCCATTGCCGCGGTGGCCGAAGCCCCGGCAAATTTTCAGGTGGTTGATGGTGTGGCGATCTATCTGGGCGTGATGCCGGCGCAGATTGTCCAGGGCCACCCCAAGGAGCACCCGGAAGCCGGGATGCATGGCGGTGCCCCGACACGGGGCGACCGCGTTCACCTGGTGGTGGCCCTGTTCGACAATGCCACCGGCCAGCGCATCGAGAATGCGCAGGTGAGCGGCGGCGTCATGGAGATCGGCTTGAGCGCCGAGCAGAAAAAGCTCGAACCCATGCGCATCGTCGACAGCGTGACCTATGGCAATTACTTCGATATGCCGGGCAACGGCATATACCACATCAAGGTGCGGATTCGCCGCCCCGGTATGCCGGGTTTCCTTGAGGCACAATTCACTCATCGGCATTCCGGCGGTTGAGCAAAGCAGCCCGTGCCACAGCGCAGGTGTTGTCGCAAGTATGAGAAAGGCGCACGTCTTTATATGGCCGGTGAGGCGCTATGGGTTGTTGGGTCTGTTGGGTGTGGTGGCGTTCGTCATATCGCTTGTGGTTATGCATATGATGGTCGCTGGCATCGACTGGAGGGGCGACTATGTCAGCAACTTGGCAAACGAGCCGTTCGGCTGGGTCTTCATTGTTGGTGCCTTCGTGCATGGCTGGGGTAATCTGGCGCTGACCCTGGGTTTGCGCGGCGCGCTCCATTCCAGTCGATTGCGAACCTGGGCAGTCCTGCTCTTTGGCCTGGCTGCCGTGGGTATTTTGCTGGCGGCGCTATTTCCCATCGATCCCCCGGGCCAGCCCCCGAGTGTTGTGGGGCGCGTACACCGTGCCGTCTCCAGCGCCGCCTTTATGCTCGAACTCGCCGCGCTGTTCGTTTTTTCAGTGGCTTTTGGCCGTCACCTTCTTTGGCGTCGACAACAGGCTGTTTCCCTGGTGTTATCGGTGAGCGCGGCTGTCGCGATGACGGTGTTTGTTATTGCTATTCAGGTGGACATCGCGCCCGGTCTGGCGGAGCGTGTCACCCTGGCGCTTTTATTGGCCTGGGAACTTTGGGTCTGCTTGCAACTGATCCGCCGGTCGCCGCCGCACTGACACGAATGGCCAAATTCAAGATTTCATTCTGGCAGAGGTTTCTGGATGGTACACCGGAATATCTGGCGCGCCACTACTGGTGGGCCTATCTCTGGCGGCCCGCAATCTGGTTTTTTGATCACCAGCCCGTTATCAACCTGATTCTGTTTGGTCAATACCGGCGCCTGATGACGCGGACTCTGCGATGTCTCGACAATCGCCCCGCTGGCCGTTTGCTGCAGCTAAGCTGTGTCTATGGCAAGCTGACGCCCACGTTACTGGATCGTTTGGGTCGTCAACCGTTGTATCTGATTGATGTGGCAACGGCGCAGCTTGAGGCCAGCCGCAACAAACTTGAGCCTGCCCGGCGTTCGCAACTGTTGCCCGTGCGCATGGATGCAGAGACACTAGCGTTTCAGGACAATGTTTTTTCCACCATACTGATATTTTTTCTTCTGCATGAGATGCCAACGGAAGCTCGGAGACGCACGCTGGCGGAAATCCTGCGGGTCATGCAGCCCGGTGGGTGGCTGGTGATCACGGAATACGGCGAGGAACCCCGCAGACACTGGGTTTACCGCCTGCGCTGGTTACGCAAACAGCTGCTGTCCTGGGAACCCTTTCTGGATGAATTTTGGCGTGAGGACATCAGCGCTGTACTGCAACGCGAAGCGAACAGGTTGGACAAGAGACTTCGAAAAATTGAAACACATTTGGTGTTCGACGGGTTTTATCGTGTCCTGGTATACGAGATGGCTTCACAAACGACTTTGCCGTAAACAGGAAGTGATAGATAGGTGGGTATCACGAATTTTATTGGATATCACGATTATCCTGGTGTCAGGTGTTTTTGGTGGCGGTCAACGCGCTGTTGCTCAAGCGCACCACGGCGAGAATAGTGGGTGCCTATCATGCGTATAGAAAACCTGTCGCGCTCGCCGCAGGTGGCGGGCCTGGTGACGGTGGCGGCAATGCTGCTGGCGTTCGTGCTGGACAATTCCCCCGCGGAGCGCTGGTACGTGCAGGTGCATCACCTGCCCGTGCTGGTCCAGGTGGGCGAATTCAGCATCAACAAGCCGCTGATCCTGTGGATCAACGACGGCTTGATGGTGTTTTTCTTCCTGCTCATCGCCCTGGAGCTCAAGCGCGAGGTGCTGGAAGGGGAGCTGTCGTCACTCAAGTCCCTCGCCGCGCCGGGTTTCGCCGCCTTGGGCGGCATGGCGGCGCCGGCGTTGCTCTATGCCGCCTTGAACGCCGGCGATCCGCTGGCCATGCGCGGCTGGGCGATCCCGGTCGCTACCGATGCCGTGCTGGCGTTGACGGTGCTGATTCTGCTCGGCAGCCGGGTGCCGGCCTCGCTCAAGGTGTTTCTGACGGCGCTGGCGATCTTCGACGACCTGGGCGCGATCCTGGTCATCGCCTTGTTCTACACCGAGCAGCTCGCCGCGTCCTCGCTGCTGCTGGCGGCCCTCGGGATTGCGGCGCTGGGGCTGTTCAATTTTTACAAGGTCACGCGCATCCCGGCCTATGTCATCGTCGGCGTGTTTCTGTGGCTTGCCCTGCTCAAGTCCGGCGTGCACGCGACCATCGCCGGGGTCGCCATCGGCCTGGCGATCCCGATGCGCGTTACCCGGGGCGGCAAATCCTGGTCCCACGTGCAGGAGACCGAGCACGCGCTGTCCCCCTGGGTCGCGTTGGGGGTCGTGCCGGTGTTCGCCTTTTTCAACGCCGGCATCCCCCTGTCTATCGCGGTGCTCGGCACGCTGGCCTCACCGGTCTCGGTTGGCATCATGCTGGGGCTGTTTGCCGGCAAACAGATCGGCGTGTTTGGTGCGACCTGGCTGGCCGTGCGGCTGGGCCTGGCGCAACTGCCGCATGCCGCCGGCTGGTGGCACATCTATGGCGTGGCGCTGATCGCCGGCATCGGTTTCACCATGAGCCTGTTCATCGCCGGGCTGGCGTTCTCCGATCCGGAAACCTTCCGCGGCGCGCGGCTGAGCGTGGTGGTCGGATCGCTATTCTCGGCTATTGGCGGCGCGGCGGTGTTGTGGTTGGCGGGGCGCAGGCGGTTCGGGGCGGCGGGGAAACAAGTGGAGCCGCTTCGCTGATGACCGGCTGGACGCTGGAATGCCGGGCTAAACCATGCGCCTGAATACCCGGCAAGGAGGGATGTGACATGAGCATAGACACAGAGGCAACCGGTCTCACGACAGCCGAGGCACAGGCGCGGCTGGCCGAGTACGGCGAAAACGCCATTCAAGAACGATGTATCAGTCCCTGGCGTCGCTTCCTCGCCTTTTTCTGGGGACCGAGTCCGTGGATGATCGAGATCGCCGCCATCCTTTCGGGCGCGGCCCAGCGCTGGGAGGACTTCACGATCATCGCCAGCCTGCTGCTCATCAACGCCGGCGTCGGTTTTTGGGAAGAGTTCAAGGCCGACAATGCCATTGAGGCGCTCAAACAGCGGCTGGCACCCGCGGCGCGCGTGTTGCGCGACGGCGAATGGTGCGACATTCCGGCGCGTGAGCTGGTGCCCGGCGATGTGGTGTTCCTGCGCCTCGGCGCCATCGTGCCGGCGGATGTCGAACTGACGGCCGGCGACTATCTAAGCATCGACCAGTCGGCGCTCACCGGCGAGTCCCTGCCGGTGGACAAGAATATCGGCGACACCGCCTACTCGGGCTCGGTGGTGCGCCAGGGCGAAATGCAGGGCGTGGTGACGGCCACCGGCATGCACACTTACTTCGGCCGCACCGCGCAGCTTGTCGAGACGGCGCAGACCCGTTCACATTTCCAACAGGCGGTGCTGCGCATC
>JASBUE010000205.1 GCA_030148045.1 Candidatus Tenderia sp. | reverse complement strand
ATCTGCGCCGCGCTTTCATTGACGGAGGGCTCGGCATAGAGCTGCCGGTATCTGTCGATGGCGTCGAAGAGCGAATGCTGCAAACGCAACTGCAGGAACACCAACAACCGCTCGATCATGGCCCTGGCCGCCTCCTCATGCACCATCTCATCCCCCAACTCACCGTCACGCGCCACAGTGATCTCCAACTGCGAGACCGGATAGTGCCAACCTTCAACGGCGGGCAGCCTGATACGTCCGAGACGGCTGTCGGGCGTCAGTACCACCTCGGCGTCCCAGCCCTTGAGATTGACCTGCATCACCACGGAATCGGTCGACGCGGATCTCACCAGAATCGGCCGGGGCAATTTGACCTCATACGTTGAAAACAGCCACATAATATCCAAAAACGGCACCTGAACGAAGATTTACCTGGCAACTGCAAAAACATTGCCAGAGCATACCGAGTCTAGTCGCGCCCGGACCCCGAAGGCCAGTAAGATATTAATATGACTAGTGCAATCCCCCCCAGCAACCAGGTCACCAGGGGCGCGTCGGCGATCATACGCGGGGCATAGCCGTCCAGACCGAGGACGACGGCGGCAGAAACGATCAGGGCGGCGGCACTGATGGCGGCAAAACTGCGCCGGTTGGCCGAGCGCACTTCGCGCCGCAGTTTGGCGATCTCGTCCGACCGCCATTGCACCGCCAGCTTGCCCGCCTCGGCCCGCTTGGCCAGATCGTGCAACAGGGTCGGCAGCTGCGGCAGGGTCTCGGCCCAGACAGGCAGTTGGGCCTTGAGATTCTTGATCAGGGCACGGCCGCCCAGCTGCTCGCTCATCCAGCGTTCCAGGAAGGGCTTGGCGGTCTGCCACAGATCAAGGTCGGGATAGAGCTGGCGCCCCAGCCCCTCGATATTGAGCAGGGTCTTCTGCAACAGCACCAACTGCGGCTGCACCTCCATATTGAAGCGGCGCGCCGTCTGGAACAGGCGCAGCAGCAGGTGGCCGAAGGAGATCTCCCTGAGGGACCGCTCGAAGATGGGTTCGCAGACGGTGCGGATGGCCGCCTCGAACTCGTCGACACGGGTGCCCTGGGGCACCCATTCCGATTCCACATGCAGTTCTGCCACGCGGTGGTAGTCGCGGTTGAAAAAGGCGAGAAAATTCCCGGCCAGGTAGCTCTGATCCTCGGGACTGAGTGAACCCATGATGCCGAAATCCACCGCCAGATACTGGCCCTCGGGCGAGACGAAGATGTTGCCCGGGTGCATATCGGCATGGAAAAAGTTGTGTTTGAAGACCTGGGTGAAGAAGATCTCCACGCCGCGCTCAGCGAGCAGTTTCAGATCCACCCCCCGGCGCCTCAGCTCAGCCACGTTGCTCACCGGAATGCCGGCGATACGCTCCATCACCATCACGCCGCCGCGGCAATAGGGCCAGTGGATCTCGGGGATGTATAACAGCGGCGAGCCGAGAAAGTTGCGCCGCAGCTGGGAGGCGTTGGCCGCCTCGCGCATCAGGTCCAACTCGTCGAGGATGGTCTTTTCGTATTCGCTCACCACCTCCACCGGGCGCAGCCGGCGGCCCTCCGGCCAGTAGCGCTCGGCCAGGCCGGCGACGATGTAGAGCAGGCTGACGTCGCGCCGGATCACCCGTTTGATGCCGGGGCGGACCACCTTCACCACCACCTCGGTACCGTCGAGCAGACGCGCGGCGTGGACCTGGGCGATGGAGGCCGAGGCCAGCGGTGTCTCGTCGAATTCGGCGAAAACCTCATGAATCGATTTCTTGTAGGCTGCCTCGATCAGCCGCCGTGCCTGCTCGCCTGGAAACGGCGGCACCCGGTCCTGCAACCGGGCCAGCTCGTCGGCGATATCGTCGGCCAGCAGGTCGCGGCGGGTGGAGAGCAGCTGGCCGAATTTGACGAACAGCGGCCCCAGCTCCTCCAGGGCTCGGCGGATGCGTTCGCCGCGCGAGGCGCGCTCCTGCCGGAACCAGTGCGGCGGCCAGAAATAGAGCAGGAAGCGGACCGGCCGGAACAGGTGGGTGGCGAAGACCACCTCGTCGAGGCCGTGCTTCACCAGCACCCAGTTGATGTGCAGCAGGCGCAGGGCCTGTTTGACGCCGATCATTCTTTAACCGGTCCTTTCGGCCCCAGCCGGGCCTTGAGCCGCTGCACCCGCTGGCTGAGCCGGTCGAGATCGGAACGCAGGGTGTCGACACCGTCGAGAAAGGGGGCCAGCTCGGCCCGCACCACCAGGTCGCGGCTCTCCTCCTGGAAATACTCGGCCACGTCGCGCCCCAGGGTGTCGGCGGCGCGACGGCCCCAGTCCAGCAGGCCGCGCACGGTGTTGCCCACCTGGTGGGCCACCACATCGCCGCTGACATGGGAGAGCTGCTCCTCCCAATCGATCCGCAGACTGTCGAGGATACGCTGGACCTTGCGTCCCAATTGGGCGTCACCGCTCATCTCCACACCGTCGCCGAAGACCTCGGTGGGGTGCTCGCTCAGCCCGAGGCGCGCCAGGCTGAAGGGGCCGCCGCGGAGGGTGACGTCGGGCTCGCCCTCGAACACACCCTGCAGCCGCAGGCCGGCGGCGGTGGGCACCAGATAGACGGTCCGGCCCAGCCCGGCGATCTCCAGGGCAATCACCTTGCCCTCCAAGGCGGTCACCCGGGCCAGCGTCTCGGGGTCCATGCGCAGGCACCGGTTGATCACCTTCTCCAGCGCCGCCGTCGCCATCAGGGGGAATACCATGTTCAGCTCGCTCAGAATTTGTAACCTCGATGCAGGGCGACGATGCCCCCGCTCATGTTGTGGTAGTCGCAGCGTTCGAAACCGGCCGCCTCCATCATGGCCTTGAGCTCCTCCTGGCTCGGGTGCATGCGGATGGACTCGGCCAGATAGCGGTAGCTGTCGGCGTCGTCGGCGATCAACTTGCCCATCAGCGGCAACAGCTTGAAGGAGTAGGCGTCGTAGATGGGCTTCAGCCCCGGCACCACCGGTTTGGAGAACTCCAGCACCAGCAGGCGGCCGCCCGGCTTGAGGCAGCGATAGATGGAGCGCAGCGCCTGATCCTTGTCGGTGACGTTGCGCAGGCCGAAGGCCATGGTGACGCAGTCGAACGCGTTGTCGGGAAAGGGCAGCCGCTGGGCGTCGGCCTGGGCGAAGCGGATGTTGCCCACCACCCCCCTATCCACCAGCCGGTCGCGACCGTTGCCGAGCATGGCGCCGTTGATGTCGGAGGCCACCACCTCACCCTTGGTGCCCACCTGATCGGCCAGTTTGGCGGCCAGGTCGCCGGTGCCGGCGGCCAGGTACAGGGCGCGCTGGCCGGGCTTGAGACCGGTCAGCTCCAGGGTAAAACGCTTCCACAAGCGATGAATGCCCAGCGACATGACATCGTTCATCACATCGTACTTGTCTGCCACCGAGTCGAACACCTGGCGTACCTTGCCGGCCTTCTCCGCCAGCGACACCTCCTGGTAACCGAAGTGGGTGGTCTTTTGCTGTTCTTCGCTCATGAGTCTGACCCTTCTGTTTGGCTCGCCGGGCCGGGTGCCT
>JASBUE010000195.1 GCA_030148045.1 Candidatus Tenderia sp. | reverse complement strand
AATGCGCCTTGTCCCGTGAAAAATGGGCCGCCGGCGCTGCTCCGAAATTAGTGTTAACAGGCCCTAGGAGCCTGTCGGGTTTAGGATGAATTGGCTGCGGAAGCGGGAGAGCGGCCCAAATATCCCCGATTTTTCGTTGCGTAGAACCACTATGCGCCTCAAAATCGTGAAAATTTGTGCTCGCTCTCCCGCTCCCTCGCTACAATCCCCCTAAACCCGACAGGTTCCTAGGGTCTAGACATCCATGGCCATGCAGACGATGTTGTAGCCGGAATCCACGTAGGTGATTTCGCCGGTGATGCCCGCCGCAAGATCGGAACAGAGGAAGGCGGCGGCATTGCCTACATCCTCGATGGTGACGTTGCGACGCAACGGCGCGAAGTTCTCCACATGGGTCAGCATCTTGCGGAAGTCACCGATACCGGCGGCGGCCAGGGTCTTGATGGGGCCGGCGGAAATGGCGTTGACGCGGATGCCGTCCGGCCCCAGGCTCTGGGCCATGTAGCGCACATTGGCCTCCAGGCTGGCCTTGGCCAGGCCCATGACATTATAGTTGGGCATGGCGCGTTCAGCGCCGAGATAGCTCATGGTCAGCAGGGCGCCGTCGCGCCCCTCCATCATGTTGCGGCCGGCCTTGGCCAGGGCGGCGAAACTGTAGGAGCTGATCTCGTGGGCGATGTTGAAGCTCGTGCGGGTGATCGCGTCCAGGTAGTCGCCCTCCAGGGCCTCGCGCGGAGCGAAGGCCACCGAATGGACGATGATGTCGACATGATCCCAATAGTCATCCAGACGTTCGAAGACGCGCTCGATGTCTTCGTCGCTGCTCACATCGCAGGGCAGGGTGATATCCGAATCGAGTTCGGCGGCCATCTTTTCAACCCGCGATTGGAGCTTGTCGTTCTGGTAGGTCAAGGCGAGTTCCGCCCCCTGGTTCTTCATGGCCTGCGCCACGCCCCAGGCGATTGAGCGGTTACTGGCCAGGCCGACAATCAATGCACGTTTCCCTTCTAGAAATCCCATAGTTCACCTTACAATTTAATGTGTTTGAATTTGTTATTGGCCGGTGTCCGAGAGGGTCACCATTGGTGTGTTTTTGTAAAGGTACCTAAATTTGTCACCCGGGGGAAGAGCTATATAGGGGGCACCTTGTTTGATGTCGGCGAGGCCGTTATTCTGACCCCAAAAAATAGTGTACCATCAAAAACCTGTGGATTAAGCGCCGCGTCGGAATAGAGAGCAGTTATGGAAAAACGCTTCACCTTTAAAGACTTTTTCTTGTTCGCCTTTCTCACCCTGTTGTTCGTCACCCTGCTGCTCTCCATGTACATGGTCGATCGACAATGGGCCGAGATGGCCCAGATACAGAGCGTGATGCGCGAACAGGCCGAGGATATCCGTTCCTTGCGCGGGCTGGTCAACAACTTGGACCAGCGCATTCGCAGCGGGCAGATGGTCAGCGACGATGCCGGGGCCGCCATGGATGAAGTGCCGCCGGCCTTCCGGCGTGCCTACGCCGCCACCCGGATGCCCGGCTTTGCCCGCGGCGACTGGCGCGTCAGCTCCTTCGGCACTGGGCTCAAGACCATCACCCCGCTGGTCTCCAGCGACGCTTACGCCGCCGAGGTGCAGACGTTTGTGCAGGAGTCCCTGTTGACCCGTGACCCCGAGTCCCTGGAGTGGCTGGGCCTGATCGCGCATGACTGGCAGGTCAGCGAGGACGGACTGACCTTCACCTTCCAGCTGCGCCAGGACGTAAAGTTCTCCGACGGCTAGCCGCTGGACTCGGACGACGTGGTCTTCACCTTCGACTTTATCCAGACCCCTGCCATCGCCGCGCCGCGTGAGCGCGCCATCTACGACAAGATCGAGAGCGTCAGCGCCACCGGCCCCTATGAAGTGGTATTCAAATTCAAGGAACCCTATTTCAACAGCCTGGCCCTGGCCGGCGGCATGGCCATCATGCCGCGCCATTTTTACCAGCCTTATCTGAAAAATCCGGAAACCTTCAATCAGTCCAAGGGCCTGTTGCTGGGCTCCGGCCCTTACCGTCTGCTCGATCCCAAGGGCTGGACACCGGACCAGGGGCTGGTGGAACTGCAGCGCAATCCGCGCTACTGGGGCCTGCAGCCGTCGTTCGACCGCTTGTTGTGGAAGGTGATCCAGAACGATGCCGCCCGTCTCACCACCTTCCGCAATGGTGAGATCGACGCCTACGGCGCCCGCCCGCGCGAATACCAGACCCTGCTCGATGATAAAAAACTCATGGAGCGCACCCAGCGTTTCGAATACATGAGCCCGACCGCCGGATACAGCTACATCGGCTGGAACCAGCGGCGCAACGGCAAGCCGACACGCTTCGCCGACAAGCGCGTGCGCCAGGCCATGACCTATCTCACCGACCGCCAACGCATCATCGACGAGATCATGCTCGGCTATGCCGAAGTGGCGGTCAGCCCCTTTAACCCACGCAGCAAACAGCACGACCCCGAACTTGACCCACGTCGTTTCAATCTGGAAAGGGCGAAACAATTATTGAAGGAGGCAGGCTTTGTCGACCGCGATGGCAATGGTGTGTTGGAAGGTCCGGACGGCAAGCCCTTCGAATTCGAGTTGGTCTTCTTTCAGGACAACGAGGACACCCGCCGCATGGTGCTGTTCCTCAAGGATCTCTACGCCCGCGCCGGCATCTCCCTGATCCCCAAGCCCACCGAATGGTCGGTGATGCTGGATCTGATCAACAAGCGTGATTTCGACGCTATTACCCTCGGCTGGACCAGCGGCGTGGAGACCGACATCTACCAGATCTTTCACAGCAAGCAGATCGGGGCCGGCGGCGATAATTTTGTCGGCTACAAGAACGAACGCCTGGATCAGCTCATCGAACAGGCGCGCGGCACGGTGGATGAAGAGAAACGCATGCCCCTGTGGCAGGAGGCCGAGCGCATCATGTATGAAGACCAGCCCTATACCTTCCTGATGCGGCGCGAGTCGCTGGTGTTCATCGACGAGCGCATCAGCAACCTGGAGATCACTAATCTGGGCCTCAACATGGGCATGGTGCCGGTGGAGATCTTCGTGCCCGGAGAACTGCAGAAGTACAGTCAATAGCGATCGCCGCGGACCACGATGCATACCTATATCATCCGCCGCCTGTTGTTGATGTTCCCGACCCTGATCGGGATCACCATCGTGGTCTTCGCCGTCATGGCGGCGGCCCCCGGCGGCATCAGCGCCCAGAGTCTGGTGGAAGGGCAGAACCTGGAGCCCGAGGTCAAACAGGCCATGGAGGCGTATTACAACCGCCTCTATGGTTTGGACCAGCCGGCGCCGATGCAATACCTGCGCTGGCTCAACAACGTCTCACCGGTGGGCTTTACCTTCAACGAGGAAAACGAAATCGCCGGTTTTTCCTTTACCAAGGGCTCGGACCTGGGTACCAGTTTCCGTTACGGCCGCCCGGTGCTGGATCTGATTGAAGAGCGCCTGCCCATCACCCTGCTGCTGAATGTCATTTCCATCCCGCTGATCTACGTGGTGGCCATCGCCATCGGTGTCCACGCCGCGACACAACGGGGCAAGGCCTTCGACGTCGGTTCGGGGGTAACTATGCTGGCGTTGTGGTCGGTGCCCACCATGCTCGCCGGTGTGCTGCTGATCGGTTTCTTCGCCAGCGATCAATACTGGCGCTGGTTTCCCACCGCCGGTCTCAACCGGCGCGAGGCCTTGGATATGCCTTTCATGCCGCACTGGAGTTCGCTTACCGATGTATTGCTGCTGTTCGCGGCTATCGCCATTGCGGTGGCCTTGTTCATTACCCTGAGCTTGAGGGGAGGGCGGTTACTGCGCAGCGGCGCAATGGCTGTGCTCGGCGCCGCCTTGGGCATCATGATGGCCGACGCCCTACCGGGCGAGTCGCTGCTGATTACGTACCTGATCATTGCGGTTTTGTTGGCCTTGTGTACGGGCTTTATCGGCTATACCGACTACGGCGCCCTGCGTACCAGCATGATGGGCATTGTGGGCCTGTGTGTCGGCGCGGGTGTCGGTTTTTATTTCATGCAGGGCGAGTTCGTGCGCGGCTTCCTGCTGGATCGCATCTGGCATTTATTGTTGCCGGTGTTGTGTCTCTCGTATGGCGGCTTTGCCTTTCTGGCCAAGCTGACGCGCAGCTCGGTGCTGGAGAATCTGCTCTCGGATTATGCCCGCACCGCCCGCGCCAAGGGTGTGCCGGAGCGCCAGATCCTGATGCGCCATGCCCTGCGCAATGCGCTGCTGCCGATGATCACCATCACCGGCCTGCATGTGCCGACTCTGCTCTCGGGCGCTTTGGTGACCGAGACGGTCTTCACCTGGCCGGGCATGGGCCGGCTCTTCCTCGATTCGATCAGCTATCGCGACTACCCGGTCGTCATGGGCATCCTGATGTTCACCGCCGTGCTGGTGCTGCTGGGATCCCTGCTCGCCGACCTGCTCTACGGCATCGCCGATCCGCGCATTTCGAGGAGC
>JASBUE010000090.1 GCA_030148045.1 Candidatus Tenderia sp. | reverse complement strand
CTACTGCGACGGCCCCATGGCACGGCATGCCCGGCGTTCGCTCGGTCGGCGTGCTCGACAGACTGTCGAGTATGCCTGCGCGCGCCTCGGTCGCGAACGCCGGGCATGCCGCACCCTTGAACCGTCTCGCTACGAACGGCGGTGAGAAATGCGGGCTAGGAACCCTGCGGAGAGTCCGCCGTCGCCGCCGATCTCAACCCTTCATCCAGCCCCACGTGACTCACCACATAGCGGTGCTTGCCCGAGGCCTCCGGCGGGATCTCGTCCAGCAGGCGCAGCTCGACCCGCACATCAGCGCCCAGCCGCGCCTTGATCCCCTGTTCGATTTCGGCGGCGGAGGCGGCCGTCCAACGCGGATTCTGCACGACCTGTATTTCAATTCTGTCGACGGCGTGCTGAATCAGCTTGAATTCCTCCACCCCCTCCACCGCGCGCGGCACGTAGATCACCGCCAGGGCGTGCATGATGGTGCCGTCGGCACGCACGATGAAATCCGTGGTGCGCCCCATCACCTCGCCGATCACGTGCAGGCCGCGTCCGCCGCGGCAGGCCTCATCGGTCTGGCGCACCATGTCGCCGCTGCGGTAGCGGATAAAGGGCTGGGCCTGGGAGCAGAGGCCGGTCATCACCGCCTCGCCCAGCTCGCCGGGAGCCACGGGTTGCCCGTCCGGACCGAGCACCTCCAGAATGATGCTCTCGCTCATGAGCAGCATCTGCCCCTGCGGCGACTCGTGAGCGGTGAAGCCGATGTCCCGGCTGCCGAATTCGTTGGCCGCCGGCACACCAAAAACAGTCTGGATCAACTCGCGCTGATGCTCGTAGAGCGGCTCGCCGGTGGTGCAGACCACCTTGAGCGTGGGCAGCCTGAGGTCCGCCCCGCGCGCCTGGGCGTGGGCCGCCAGCAGGGCGATGCTGCTGGCGTAGCCGTAGATGCACTTGGGCCGGAAGGCGCGGATCGCCTCTATGTAGTCGTCCATGTGTTGCGGCGACATCTCGAAGGCGTTGAGCACCAACTGGTTAAACAGGCGGTCGCGCAGTTGCTTGATGCGGTCGGTCTTGTTGAGTTCCACCGGCGCGCCCCACAGGTAGATCTCGCGGTCGCCCACATCCACACCCCACCAACGCCGCGCCCGGATACGTCCTGCGGCGTCGGAGGCCTGGCGCCAGCGGCCGAAATAAAAGATCAGCGGCCGCCCGCTGGAACCACCGGTGTTGTACTTGAAGACGCCGCCGGGGACATCTCGCCAGACCATGTCATCGCCGTGTTCGATGGCGTCGTGCTTGCTCATGGCGGGCAGGCGGCGCAGGTCCTCGAGGGACAAGACGGCGTTATCGTTGAGTTCCAGGCCGGCCTCCCGGATATGGCGCGCATGCCAGGGGCAGTGGGCGGCGGCGATTTGCAGCAGTGCCTTCAACTTATCCATCTGCAACCGCTCGACGCCTTCGCGGGACAGCCACTGGCTTTGTTCCAGCTGCGCCACATAGGGAAAGGTGGGGCGGTGCATGAGCCGCTCGTGCAGGGGGTGGATTATGTTTTTTGTCAGGAATGGATGCATGGCTTGCCTTGAGTCTTGGCGCTCACTTTATCACCTCCCCCTTTGGTAAAGGGGGATCGAGGGAGATTTAAAAACGCTGCGAATATTCTCCCAGCAATTGAAACTCCTCGGCCCATCTGCAAACCTCCCCTAACCCCTCTTTACCAAAGA
>JASBUE010000186.1 GCA_030148045.1 Candidatus Tenderia sp. | reverse complement strand
ATCTGCTGATAGATCCAGCCGCCGGCTACGCCGCCGCCAAAGGCGCCCAGAAACTGGGAGCTGGTATAGATCCCCATGGCCGTGCCCTTCATGTGGGCCGGGGCGATCTTGGCCACCAGCGAGGGCAGCGAGGCCTCGAGCAGGTTGAAGGCGAGGAAGAAGCCCAGCAGGGCCGTTACCATGCCCGCCAACGAGGCACTGACCACACTCATGGCGAGCACCGCCACGATCAGCAGGGTAATAGCGCCGATGAAGACCTGTTTCATCTTGCGCTTCTTCTCGGCGATGATGATGAAGGGTACCATGCCGATGAACGACAGCAACATAACGAACAGATAGACCATCCAGTGGTGCTCGCTGGCCAGGCCGGCCTGATCGCGCAGATCCAGCGGCACGGCGACAAAGATCGCCGTCAGGATCAGGTGCAGCACGAATATGCCGAAATCTAGCCGCAGCAGCTGGCGGTCACCGAGCACATTCTTGAACTGGGCTGGCACCGGCTCGGCGTCGCGGTGAAAGCGGCTGGCGACCGGCGTCGGCACCGCCAGCGCCAGGATAGCCATTGCCACCAGCGTCAGCATGGCGGTCATCCAGAAGATGCCGTGCACGCCAAACCAACTGTCGAACAACGGCCCCAACACCAGTGAAATGGAAAACGACACCCCCATGCTCATGCCCATGATGGCCATGGCCTTGAGGCGGTGCTCCTCACGGGTCAGGTCCGCCGCCAGGGCCATCACCGCCGCAGCGATGGCGCCGCCGCCCTGCAGCGCCCGGCCGATGATAATGCCGGTGATGGAATCGGACAGGGCCGCCACCACGCTGCCCAGGGCGAAGATCAGCAGGCCACCGTAGATCACCGGCTTGCGGCCGATGCGGTCCGACAGCATGCCGAAGGGGATCTGCAGGATAGCCTGGGTCAGGCCGTAGATGCCGATGGCCAGGCCGATCAGGAAGGGGGTGGCCCCTTCCAGGTGCTCGGTGTAGAGGGCGAATACGGGCAGGATCATGAACAGGCCCAGCATGCGCGTGCTGAAAATACCCGCCAGCGACACGGCGGCGCGGCGTTCGGTGGGGGTCATCCCGGAATGCTTCATCAGGCTTAAATCGCTTTGCTTAGTGGAGTGAAAAGGTCGTATATTAACAGGTTCACTGAGCGACGGAAAAGCAGTATGGACACCATCCACATCCGCGGTGCGCGCACCCACAATCTCAAAAACATCGACCTCGACCTGCCCCGGGACAAGCTGATCGTCATCACCGGCCTGTCCGGGTCGGGCAAGTCGTCCCTGGCCTTCGACACCATCTATGCCGAGGGGCAACGGCGCTATGTCGAGTCGCTTTCCAGCTATGCGCGCCAGTTCCTGTCGATGATGGAAAAACCGGACGTGGACCACATCGAGGGCTTGTCGCCGGCCATCTCCATCGAGCAGAAGTCCACCTCCCACAACCCCCGCTCCACCGTCGGCACGGTGACCGAGATCTACGACTACCTGCGCCTGCTGTTCGCGCGCGTCGGCGAACCGCGCTGTCCCAAGCATGACGTGGTGCTGGAGGCCCAGACCGTCAGCCAGATGGTGGACCATGTGCTGGAGATGGCGGAAGGCACCAAGCTGATGCTGCTGGCCCCGGTGATCGACGGCCGCAAGGGCGAACACCTGCAGGTGCTGGCGGAGCTGCGCGCCCAAGGCTTCATCCGCGCCCGCATCGACGGCCGCATCGTCGAGTTGGACCAGGTGCCGGAACTCGATAAAAAGAAGAAACACACCATCGAGGCCGTCGTCGACCGCTTCAAGGTGCGCGAGGGCCTGAAACAACGGCTGGCCGAATCCTTCGAGACCGCACTCAATCTGTCCGACGGCATCGCCCGGGTCGCGCACATGGGCACAGACAAAGAGGACCTGGTCTTCTCCGCCAAATTCGCCTGCCCCCATTGCGGCTACAGCCTGACCGAACTGGAGCCGCGCATCTTCTCTTTCAACAACCCCTTCGGCGCCTGCCCCAGCTGCGACGGCCTGGGTATCAAGCAGTTCTTCGATCCCAGCCGCGTGGTGCACCATTCCGAATCCAGCCTGGCCAGCGGCGCCATCCGCGGCTGGGACCGCCGCAACGCCTACTATTTCCAGTTGCTGCAATCCCTCGCCGCCCATTACGGCTTCGATCTCGACACCCCCTTCCAGGAACTGGCGGAAGAACACCGCCAGGTACTGCTGCACGGCAGCGGTGCTGAGGAGATCGAGATGACCTTCTTCAGCGACCGGGGCATTCCCAAGACCCGCAAAGCGCCCTTCGAGGGCATCATCCCCAACATGGAACGGCGCTACCGCGAGACCGAATCCAATGTGGTGCGCGACGAACTGGCCAAGTACCTCAGCCACCAGCCCTGCCCCGGGTGCGGCGGCGCGCGGCTGCGCACCGAGGCGCGCAACGTCTTCGTCGCCGGCCACAGCCTGCCCGACATCACCTCCATGGCGGTAGGCCGAGCGCACGAGTTTTTCAGCGACCTGAGCCTGCCGGGCAAGCGCGGCCAGATCGCCGCCAAGATCGTCAAAGAGGTGCAGGAGCGGCTCAAGTTTCTGGTCAATGTGGGCCTGGATTATCTTAGCCTGGAGCGCAGCGCCGACACCCTCTCAGGCGGCGAAGCCCAGCGTATCCGACTGGCCAGCCAGATCGGCGCCGGGCTGGTGGGCGTGATGTACGTTCTGGACGAACCCTCCATCGGCCTGCACCAGCGCGACAACGAACGCTTGCTCAGCACCCTCACCTACCTGCGCGACCTGGGCAACACGGTGATCGTGGTGGAGCACGATGAAGAGGCCATCCGCTGTGCCGACTACGTGGTCGACATCGGTCCGGGCGCCGGGGTGCATGGCGGCGAGATCGTCGCTCAGGGCACGCCCAAACAAGTCATGAGCAACCCGGCGTCCGAGACCGGCCAATATCTCATCGGCAAAAAGGAAATCGCCGTTCCTGCCGCGCGCACGCCCGTTGATCCGGAGCAACAATTGAGCATTCGCGGCGCCTCGGGCAACAATCTCAAGGGCATCAACGTGGACATTCCGGTGGGACTCATGACCTGTGTCACCGGCGTCTCCGGCTCGGGCAAATCCACTCTGATCAATGACACCCTCTATCGCAACGCCGCCATCGTGATCAACGGCGCCGGCGAAGATCCGGCCCCCTGCGCCGAAATGATCGGCCTGGAACAGTTCGACAAGGTGGTCGACATTGACCAGAGCCCCATCGGCCGCACCCCGCGCTCCAACCCGGCCACCTATACCGGGCTGTTTACACCGATCCGCGACCTGTTCGCCGGTACCCAGGAAGCGCGCTCGCGCGGCTACGGCCCCGGCCGTTTCAGCTTTAACGTAAAAGGCGGCCGCTGCGAGGCCTGCCAGGGCGACGGCGTCATCAAAGTCGAAATGCACTTCCTGCCCGACATCTACGTCCCCTGCGACGTCTGCAAGGGCCAACGCTACAACCGCGAAACCCTGGATGTGAACTACAAGGGCAAGAACATCTTCGAAGTGCTGGAGATGACGGTCGAAGACGCGTTGCAATTCTTCAGCGCCGTGCCCGCCATCAAGCGCAAACTGCAGACCCTGATGGACGTGGGCCTGAGCTACATCACCCTGGGCCAGAACGCCACCACCCTCTCCGGCGGCGAGGCGCAACGGGTCAAACTGGCACGCGAACTCTCCAAGCGCGACACGGGCAAAACGCTGTATATCCTGGACGAACCCACCACCGGGCTGCACTTCCACGACATCGAGCAACTGCTCAGCGTGCTCAGTCGCCTGCGCGACCACGGCAACACCATCGTCATCATCGAGCACAACCTGGACGTCATCAAGACCGCCGACTGGATCATCGACATCGGCCCCGAGGGTGGTGACAAAGGCGGCGAAATTGTGACCTGCGGCACGCCTGAAGAAGTGGCCAGGTATGAAGTGTCACATACAGGCCGGTTCCTGAAGCCCATGCTCAAGCAACCCGTACATCGCAAAAAGGCTTCATAACCCGTTCCTCATCCTCCCCGCCTGATCGGCAGTGGAAATATGGCGCGCTTTGGGAAATTAATCACACTGTAGTCGTGACCTGATTTCTATACATGTTTTCTACTCGAAAAAGTTGCCCATCGCCAGCCGGATTTCTCACCGGGAACGCGAGAGGCCGAATTCTCGAAAGCATGTAAATCCCCTCTTCCTTCACTATAACAAGGTCGGCACTCACAACATCTTCAGAGGGGAATCTCATTCGGTGCCTTAGCCGGGCCCTCGTCCGGCATTTCGAACGGCTCCTCTTCCGCCCCCATCGGCCAGAAACCATCCAGGCTTTTGCCCCAAAACCACTTCCGGACGCGACACCTTGGGCTGATTCATTGCCGCACCCTTTTCCTTATGGAGGTGATCCAGCGCCGCAAGGCGGTATTGGACACCACCAACGGCAACGACCCGAGCATAATGGCATAAATCCGCCGCCGCTCCACCTTGATAGTGGTGTTTGCATCCAGCCAATGTTCACTAAGCGAGAGTCGTTCAAGCGTCGCCAGACCGATCATCAGGGGCCAGAGCGCCGCCAGGCGCAGGCGCAGGCAGCGGCGCGGAATAGCCAGCACATATTGTTCCGCCGCCTCGAAGTGTTGCAAGGCGAGGGCAACGCCTTGAGCGAGCAACGGCTTCGCCTGAATGCTGATGGCCGGTTCCAGTAGCTGTACCATGCCCAGTTGGTGTTGATCCAACCACGCCTGGGGCAGATAACAACGGCCGATGCGCAGGTCGCACGGCAGGTCGCGCAGGATGTTGGTCAATTGCAGGCCCTTGCCGAAACGCACACCCTGTTCGGTGAGTGTCTTCCGGTTCAAGTGCGCCAGCGCAGGCACATGAGCCATGCTCATTGCGGTCCAGAACTCACCAACGCAACCGGCCACCAGATAGGTATAACGATCAAGCTCGCTTTGTTGTTGCAGCACTCTGATCTCGCCGCTCTCCTCGGGGGCGAATGTATTGAGGTCGAACACCATGCCCTCAGTCAGCGTAGTGACCACCTCACGGATCAGCTTGCGGTCCGGTTCCTGCTGGTCGGCGAACAGGGCGAATAACTGAGGCAATCGTCTCAACAGACGCGCCTCATCCGGATTGGCCGGCGTGTCCCGCAACACATACTGAATCTCTTCGCAGCCGTCGGCCGCGGCCGGGTTTGAGATATAGCCTCTAAAACAGTGTAAATAGTGCAGGCGTTGATTCTGCGGCAACACGCCGGTGTCGGCCAGGGTGTCGGCGGCGCGCGCCAGCAGATAGGCCAGACCGATGGGCTCGCGCACGGAGCCCGGCAGCACACGCAGGGTGAGATAGAAACTGCGCGACACCCCTTTGAGGATGTCGCGGAAAAGCCGCCGGCGTT
>JASBUE010000161.1 GCA_030148045.1 Candidatus Tenderia sp. | reverse complement strand
GACGGCACGCATGTATGCGCGCACCGTGGCCAAGATCGAACCGCAGTGGATCGAGCAGGCAGCCGGTTAGTTATGCAAGCGCAGCTGGTTCGATCCGCATTGGGAGAAGAAAGCGGCGGCGGTGATGGCCTATGAACGGCTTACCCTGTACGGTCTGGTGGTCAATCCAAAGCGCAAGGTTCACTACGGCAAGATTAACCCCGTGGGGGCGCGCGAGCTGTTTATCCGCGGCGCCCTGGTGGAAGGTGATTTCAACACCCGCGCACAATTCTTCCAGCACAACCGCGAATTGGTGGAGGAGGTCGAGGCGTTGGAAGCCAAGTCACGCCGCCGCGATGTGCTGGTGGACGACCAGGTACTGTTTGAGTTCTATGACAAACGCATTCCAGAAGATGTCTGTGACGGACGCCGTTTTGAAAAGTGGCGCAAGCAGGCGGAACAAAAACAACCCAAACTGCTCTATCTGGAAAAAGAAGACCTGATGCTGCACGGCGCGGGCGATGTCACCGCGGCCCAGTTTCCCGACACCCTGGAGGTGGCGGGCATGTCCTTCAAGCTGTCGTATCACTTCGAGCCCGGTCATGCCGAAGACGGCGTCACGCTTACCGTGCCTCTGCTGGCGTTGAATCTGTTAACGCCGCAACGTTTCGAATGGCTGGTGCCCGGCCTGCTGCATGAAAAGCTGTGTCAGCTGATCAAATCCTTGCCCAAATCCCTGCGCCGCAATTTCGTGCCGGTGCCCAACTTTGCCACTGCTTGTCTGCAGGCGCTGGCGCCGTCGGATAAATCCCTGCTCGAGGCGCTGCAGCAACAGTTGTTTAAAATGAGTGGGGTTAGGCTCACCAGCATGGATTGGGGTCTAAGCAAATTGACGCCGCATATGCTGATGAATTTCAGGGTGGTGGATGATCGCGGCGGTGTGGTCGCCATGGGACGCGATCTGCTGCGGTTGCAACAGCAGCTTAAGGATAAAGCGCAACAGAGTTTTGCCGCCGTGCCGGTGTGGGAGGGCGAGCGTGAAAATATCCGTGCATGGGATTTCGGCGAATTGCCTGTGCAAATCGATTTCGAGCGGAACGGTGTGCAGATGCGCGGCTATCCAGCGCTCATCGATAATAAAGAGAGTGTCGCGATCAAATTGCGCGATAGTCTGGCGCAGGCCGAGGGCGAGACCCGCCAGGCACTGCGCCGCCTGGTGATGTTCGCCCTGCCGGACAAGGTCAAATATCTCAACAGGAATCTGCCCGATCTGAAACAGATGTGTCTCTATTACGCCTCCGTCGGTCGCTGTGAAGGGCTGCAGGCCGATCTGGTGAATGCTATAATCGACCGTGCCTTTTTCGCCGGCGATCTGCCCCGCGACGAGAGGGCGTTTGCCGAATCGCTGGAGCGCGGCAGACAGGTGATGCTCAATGTCGCCAACGAGCAGTGCCGAATGGTCCATGACATACTGGCCGAACACCACCGCTTGAATAAAGCGCTGAAAGGCAAGCTGTCAGCGGCCTGGCTGCACGCCGTTCCGGACATTCAGGAGCAGCTTGCCCATCTCATCTATCCGCACTTTATTAATCAAACCCCTGTCGCATGGTTACGTGAATATTCACGCTATCTCAAGGCCGTCAACCTCCGTCTGGAAAAACTGAGCGGTGGCGCAGCGGCGCGCGACCGTGCCGCCACCCTGGAGATCAAACCGCTTTGGCAGGCCTATCTCGAACGGCAGGAGAAACACCGGCGGCAAGGTATCGTCGACCCGGAACTGGAGTGTTATCGCTGGATGATTGAAGAATTAAGGGTGTCATTTTTTGCCCAGGAACTGGGTACCAAGTTCCCCATCTCGGTAAAGCGCCTGAGACAGCAGCTCGACGCTGTACCCTAGCCAGCCATGTCCCTGATAAAAAAGACTGCACCATCGGTGCGCGCCCCCTTTTTTTATGTATGGGAAAACGAAGCTCAGTTGAGGCTGCCCGGTACCGACAGGGTAAAAGGTTCGATGGTGGCGCGGAAGTGACTGCCGTCATCACAGAGCATGTCATAGTAACCCTGCATGGCGCCGACGGGCGTTTCGATAATTGCGCCGCTGCTGTATTGAAACATCTCTCCGGGCTTTAGATAGGGCTGCTTGCCGATTACGCCCTTGCCGTGCACCTCCTCCACCTTGCCGTTGGCATCGGTGATGTGCCAGTGACGATGGGTCAGGCGGGCGGGCGCCCTGCCGGTGTTGTTGATGGTGATGGTGTAGGCAAAAACGAAACGGTCGGCCTCGGGTTCCGACTGATCCTCGATGTAGAAGGCCTTGGCGGCAACTTCAATTTGCTTGTGATATTTTGTGTTCATGGGACCCATTTTAACGCAAATTCCCGCCTTACTCGAATATCCAGGTCACGCCGTTTTGTCTCAAAAAGTGAGGGGGTGCGGCGCAAGGGGCTGGAATGCATGGAGTTGGATGGTGACCCCCTTACGCAGGAACGGCTCATCGCCGTCAATGGCGGCAAGGGCGCCATCGGCCGGGGAAAAGTGCGGCATGGTCTGCACCCTTCGACGATACTGATGCCATGCCGGCCTGATTGGCATACAATCCCCGCATGTCCGATTTCACAAAGCCCTATGCAGGACTCGAACCCGATGTGGTGCTCGACGCCGTGGAGAGCCAGGGTTGGCGCTGCAACGGTCGCCTTCTTGCTCTGAACAGTTACGAAAACCGTGTCTACCAGGTCGGCATCGAAGAGGCTCCGACGCTGGTGGCCAAGTTCTACCGCCCGCAGCGTTGGGATGACGAAGCCATCCTTGAGGAGCACGCCTTCAGCCATGAGCTGGTGGAAAACGATGTGCCGGTGGCGGCGCCGCTGCGCAACGAACGCGGCGAGACCCTGTTTCGCTATCGCGACTATCGCTTCGCCCTGTTCCAAAGTGTCGGCGGCCGCCATGCCGAACTGGATAATGACGAACACCTACGCTGGCTGGGGCGCTACCTGGCGCGTATCCACATGGTCGGCCGGGCTGCCCGCTTCGAGCATCGCCCGCGCATCGAGGTGGAGCGCATGGCGGTGCAGTCCTATCAATATGTGCTGGAGCACGGCTTCGTGCCGCAGGCATTACAGCCTGTCTATCGCAGCGTTGCCGAAGATGTGGTGGCGCGCCTGTGGCTGGCATTCGAGTCCGCGTTCGACCTGCGTTACCAGCGCCTGCACGGCGACTGCCACGCCGGCAACATCATGTGGACCGGGCACGGTCCGGTCTTCGTCGACCTGGACGACTGCCTCAGCGGTCCAGTGGTCCAAGATCTGTGGATGTTCCTCTCCGGTGGCCGGCATGAGCAGACGCGGCAGCTGAGCCTGTTGATGGAAGGTTATCAGCAGTTCGCCGAGTTCGACCCGCTCGAATTGAATTTGGTCGAACCCCTGCGCGCCATGCGCATGATGTATTACTCAGCCTGGCTGGCGCGACGTTGGCATGACCCCGCCTTCCCGCAGGCCTTTCCCTGGTTCGCGCAGCCGCGTTACTGGGAGGAGCAGATACTCGCCTTGCGTGAACAATTGGCGGCATTTGATGAGCCCGGCTTGGCGATGAGTTGATTAGGGCCTGTTCACACTACGCTCTTCGTGCCTTGCCTGGCCCGTTTTGGGGCGCAACGCTGCTTCGAAATTAGTGTGAACAGGCCCTAGAACAGTTTATCTGTTGAAGCAGCGGGGGCAAGCTGCTAACTTGCAGGGCCGGATTATATCGTTCAGGTATCATTATGCCCTCCGCAAATCGCCAAGCCATGTCTACCAAAGCAAAAGTCGAGATCTATACCCGCCGTTACTGCGGCTATTGCGTGCACGCCAAGCAGCTGCTGGACGGGAAGGGAGTCGATTATGTCGAGTATTCCATCGATGCCGCGCCGGAGCGTAGGCGGGAGATGATGCGGCGCGTCCCGGGAGCCTGCACGGTACCGCAGATCTTCATCAACGGCCGCCCGATTGGCGGCTGTAACGAGCTTTATGCCTTGGAGCATGACGGTGAACTGGACGAACTGCTCGCCCAGGCTTCAGGTTGATCAATAGAGGAGCCATGGCATGAAAATCGGCACCCCCTTGTCGCCCGGTGCGACGCGCGTCATGCTGTTGGGTTGCGGTGAGCTGGGCAAGGAGGTGGTCATCGCCCTGCAGCGTCTCGGGGTGGAAGTGATCGGTGTCGATCGCTATGCCAACGCGCCGGGGCACCAGGTGGCCCATCGTGCCCATGTGATCGACATGACCGACGCTGCCGCCCTGCGCCGCCTGATCGAACAGGAGCGTCCCCATCTGGTGGTGCCGGAAATCGAGGCCATCGCCACCGGCGCCCTGGCCGAGGTCGAGCGCGAGGGGCTGGCCGAGGTGATCCCCACCGCCCGCGCCGCTCAATTGACCATGAACCGCGAAGGCATTCGCCGCCTGGCGGCGGAGGAGCTGGAGCTGCCCACATCCAGATACGCCTTTGCCGACAGCCTCAACCAGCTCAAGATGGCTATCGATGGTGGTATCGGTTATCCCTGTCTGGTGAAGCCGGTGATGTCTTCGTCGGGCAAGGGGCAGTCCCTGATCGAGACGCCGGAGGACATCGTTGGGGCCTGGGATTGCGCCCTGTCGGCCGGGCGCGTCCGGGGCGGCCGCGTCATCATCGAGTCGTTCATCGATTTTGATTTCGAGATCACCCTGCTGACGGTGCGCGCCCTCAACGGCGAGGGTGAAATCGAGACCTATTTCTGCGAACCCATCGGCCACCTGCAACAGCGGGGCGACTATGTGGAGAGCTGGCAGCCGCAGCGCATGAGCCCGACGGCGCTGAAACAGGCGCAGGAGATCGCCGCCGCGGTGACCGCCAGCCTGGGCGGCCGCGGCCTCTTCGGCGTGGAGTTGTTCATCAAGGGCGATCGGGTCTGGTTCAGCGAGGTCAGTCCGCGGCCCCACGACACCGGCATGGTCACCATGGCCAGCCAGTACCAGAGCGAATTTGAACTGCACGCCCGCGCCATCCTCGGCCTGCCGGTGGATACCCGGCTGCGCAGCCCGGGGGCCAGTGCCGTGATCTACGGTGGCATGGACCGGTCCGGCATTGGCTTCGAGGGGCTGGAGCGGGCGCTACAGGTACCGCACAGCGAGATCCGCCTGTTCGGCAAGCCCGAGGCCTTCGTCAAACGGCGCATGGGGGTGGCACTGGCCGGCGGTGAAACCGTCAACGAGGCGCTAAAGCGCGCCAAACGGGCGGCCGCCCTGGTCCGGCCGGTGGCGGATTGAGAGTTTTCTCTTAGGGCCTGTTCACACTAATTTCGAAGCAGCGCCGTCGGGTTGCGCCCCAAAACGGGCCATGCGGCGTTGCTTCGAAATTAGTGTGAACAGGCCCTAGTGAAAAAGGGGGGGCGGTATCGCTTCGCATACGTCAAAACAGTTCGATGTCTTCCCCGGTGGATGGTAATCGCCTGGCGCCGTCGTGGTGGCTGTGGATGCGGTGTTCCGCCGCCGTCGTGTAACTGGCGTTGATATGGCCGGCGAGGCGCTCCCAGCGGCCGGGGTCGAGGCTGTCGTTTTTCCCGCCGATTAGTGCCTTGGCCGCGGCCATGGCCGTCAGCACATGCTGCAGCCGCTGATTGAAGCTGTCATGTTGTTGAAACCTTACCGCCATCTGTTTGAGTTGCTGGTCCAGACGCGACTTGATTTGGTGCCAGTTGTCGTCATCAGGCGCCAGTTGTTGCCACTGGTCGAGATCGGCGGCGATTTGCTTGTGGCTGTCGATTAGGCCCGCCATGGTAGTATCGTTGTCTGCCATAGCGGCATCGAGTTGCTCGATCAAAAGTTGTAGCAGATCATCGGCGGCCATCATGGCCCCCGGCGCCCCGTCTATCTCGCGTTTTTTGTTCGGTTTTTGTGTCACGCTGTGATCTCCCTGCATGCTGCTGTTTTGATCGGCCTTGGCAAACACTTCTTGAGTTTATTTGCCGCCCGGTTTAAAAATACGGTTTGTTGGCCGATGTTTCAATAGAGTGTCAGCATTCGATACAGGTCAGGAGCAGCTATGAGCAAGCAAGCCAGCGATCTCGTCAAGGGGATCGCCAAACTCGCCTCACTTCCCGAAGTGTGTGTCCGTGTCAACGAATTGGTGGACGATCCGCGCAGCTCCGCCGCCGATATCGGCGACGTCATCAGTCGTGACACCGCCCTGACCGCCCAACTGCTGCGCATGGCCAATAGCGCCTTTTACAATTTTCCCTCCAAGATCAACACTATCTCACGCGCGATTACCGTGGTGGGGGAGCGAGAACTGCGTTATCTGGTGCTCGCCCTGTCGGCGGTGCGCGCCTTTTCCCAGATCCCCGTGGAGACGATTAACATGGCCAGTTTCTGGCGCCACAGTGTCTATTGCGGGGTGTTGGCGAGGCTGGTGGCCTCCCAATGCCATGTGCTGCATAGCGAACGCCTGTTCGTGGCC
>JASBUE010000142.1 GCA_030148045.1 Candidatus Tenderia sp. | reverse complement strand
GCCGCCGGGTCGAACAGCACCCGCAGACGATCCTTCAAACCCTCGGCGGCGCGATGGCGGAAATATTCGTCCTCGGTCATGCCTGCGGGGATGGGGAAATCGGGCAGCACATATTTGCCCAGGGTGAGGGGCAGATTGCAGCGCTTGGCGATCTCCACGGTGTTTTCCAGCGCCTCGGGCAGATCGCTGAACAGCGCCGCCATCTCCTCCGGGCTGCGCAGGTATTGCTGATTCGAGTAATGCTTGGCGCGGCGCTTGTCGTCCAGGGTGCGGCCATCATGGATACAGACCCGCACCTCATGGGCCTCGAAATCGTCCGGCTTGAGAAAATGGACATCATTGGTGGCCACCACCGGCACCCCGGCCTGCCCCGCCAGGGTTACGGCCTGTTGAATGTAGAGCTCCTCGTTTTCACGGCCGGTGCGCTGCAGCTCCAGATAATAGCGATCCGGAAACAGGCGCTGCCAGTCGGCCAGCAACCTGGCGGCTTGCTCCGGGCGGCCGTTCACCAGTTGCTGCCCCACATCCCCCTGACGCCCGCCGGAGAGCGCGATAAGGCCGTCACTGCCGCCTTCCAGCCAGACGCGCCGGAGGGTGGCCATGCCGCGGTGCTGGCCCTCGCGGTAGGCGCGGGTGATGAGGCGGCTTAGATTGAGATAACCGGCGCGGTTCTGGCACAGCAGCACCAGGCGGCTGAGCTGGCCGTGGTTCTCATCCTCGAACAGCCACAGGTCGGCGCCCATGATGGGCTTGATCCCCGCCGCCAGGGCGGCCTTGTAGAACTTCACCATGGCGAACATGTTGCACTGGTCGGTGAGCGCCAGCGCCGGCATGCCCGCCGCCCTGGCGGCCTTGACCAGGGGCTTGATGCGCACGATGCCGTTGACCAGCGAATACTCGCTGTGGACGCGCAGATGGATGAATGAGGGTGACGGCATAGAGGTAATATTAACCTAAAGCAAGAATCCGCGAAAAACGCAAATAGAGGCAGACACATTTGATGGCAAGTAAGACAAACAATGCTCTACAAGCTTATGTATTAATTATGTAATTATGTGTAGGAGGTGCGCTGCGCGCTTTCCATTAAAGCAACCTTTGCACCGGCCCGAAACTGCGCCGATGGATCACGGTCACGCCCCGCTGTTTGAGCGCATCCAGGTGTTGCTTGGTGGGATAGCCCTTGTGCCTGGCCAGGCCGTAACCGGGATAGACGGCGTCCAGTTCGGTCATCTCGCGGTCGCGGCAGACCTTGGCCAGGATGGAGGCGGCACAGATCTCCGCCACGCTCTGGTCCCCCTTCACCACCGCTTCGGCCGGACAGCCGAAATCGGGGCAACGATTACCGTCCACCACCACCCGCCCCGGCCTCACAGGCAGGCCGGCCACGGCGCGCTGCATGGCGAGCAGGGTGGCGTGCAGGATATTGAGCGTGTCGATCTCCTCCACCTCGGCACGGCCGATGGCCCAGGCCAGGGCCCGCGCCTTGATCAGCGGCTCCAGCGTCTCGCGCCGCTTTTCGCTCAGGACCTTGGAATCCATCAGCCCCTCGATGGGCTGGTCCGGGTCCAGGATCACCGCCGCCGTGACCACCGGTCCGGCCAACGGCCCGCGCCCCACTTCATCCACTCCCGCCAGCAACACCCTGCCCCCCACTGTCTTCATCTCGATCCCCGGATTCCCATGTTTTATTCGCGGCAGCCAAGGCCGGAGCCCGCCAGCCATTCCGGCACCTGTTGGGCGGGCATCGGCTCACTCACCTGGAAGCCCTGGGCATAGTCGCAATTGAGCGTCCTTAACATCGTTAGTATGCGCTCCGACTCCACCCCTTCCGCCACCACCTTTAGGCCCAGATTGTGGGCCAGGTCAATGGTGGCGTGGACGATCTTGGCGTCATTGCCGGCGCTTTCCATCTCCATGATGAAGGAGCGGTCGATCTTGATCTCGTCCACCGGCAGACGCTTGAGATAGCTCAGCGAGGAGTGGCCGGTGCAGAAATCGTCGATGGAGAGCGAGATACCCATCTCATCGAGCCGCTGCAGAATGGTCACGGCGCGTTCCGGGTCGAGCGTGGTGGCCTCTTCGGTGATCTCCAGCGCCAGCGCCGCGGGCGAGAGCTGGGCGTTGACCAGAAACTTTTCGATCTTGGCAGGCAGCGAAAGATCATACAGCACCCGCGATGAGAGATTGACGGCAACCCTGAGATCGACCCCCTGCTCCCGCCACGCCTTGTATTGCTCCAGCGCCTTGCGGATGACCCACTCGGTCAACGGGCCGCTCAGACCGCGCTGCTCCGACAGCAGGATGAACTGGCCGGGGGGGATAACGCCCTGCTCGGGATGCTGCCAGCGCACCAGCGCCTCGACCGAGGCGACGCAACCCTTCTCCAGATCCAGCTTGGGCTGATAATAAAGCTGCAACTGGTCCTCCTCGATGGCGCTGCGCAGATCCGCCTTCAGGGCCAGCTGCTTGACGCTGTGACGGTCATAGGTCGGGTCATAGACCGCGAAATCGCTTTGGATATGTTTGGCGACATAGAGCGCCACATCGGCACGGCGCAGCAGGACCACAGCATCGTCGCCGTGCTCAGGAAACATCGCCAACCCCAGGGTACCGGCGACCACGATCAGATTGCCGTCGATTTCGGCCGGCGGCTCCAGTGCCTCGGTCACCCGCCGGGCAACGGCCACCGCCCCCTCGACCCCGCCGAGGTTGGGCAGCAGGATGGCGAATTCATCACCGCCGAGCCGGGCGACGGTGGTCTCTTCCGCCTGCAGCTGGACCATGCCGCCGTTCTGCTGCTCATTCTCGTCACCGACCCTGGCGATGGTCGACGAGGCACGGATGATGCGTTGCAGACGCAGGGCGATATGCCTGAGCAGCTCATCGCCCACATGATGCCCCAGGGTATCGTTGATCTCCTTGAAGCCATCCAGGTCCAGCAGCATGACACCGAAGCGCTCGCTTTTACGCGTGCCCAGCAGAATCAGCTGCTTCAGGCGGTCGAGCAGCAGGGCGCGGTTGGGCAGCATGGTGAGTTGATCGGTAAAGGCCAGGTTTTCGTACTCTTCATAGACGTGGGCCAGCTCGCGGCTCATGTCGTTGAACGCCCGGCCCCATTCGCGCAACTCCGCATTGGCGGGCAAGTCGATGCCCTTGCCGAGATTGCGCCGGTCGCGCCGCACCAGGTCGAGCTGCTCGATGAAGGCGCGGATCGGCATGACCATGGACCGATGCAGCACCCGGAGAGTGATGATCACCGTCACCAGGGTGATCACACCGGCCAGGGTCATGAGCAGATTGCGGCCGTGCCTGAGCTGCTCATTGAACGAAGCCAGATCGCGCTGCACACTGACCTGGGCCAACCGTTCCGCCCCCTCGCCGCGCAGCCAGTAATGCGCGCTGATAAAATCCTCGCCCTGCTTGCCGCCGCGCCATTCGTGCGAGCGGTAAACCATGCCACCGTTCGGCAGACTGAGCATGACGGGCATTTCGAGAAATTGTTCCAGGCCGACCATCTTCGGCAGCGGATCGGTGACCACCTGCAGATAGCCCTGATGCTGCACACCCCCCACCGGCACGATCAAGGCAAAGTAGGCACGCCCCTTCCACTGGCACAGACCGGAGAGGCGCTGGGCGTGCTCCGCGCCCCGGCGCTGTCTGGCCTGCGCCAGCAGCCGCTCACAGATGATACCGAACTCGCCGCGCGCCGACGGCCCGCGTCTCGACCAAGCGACGACCTCGTAGGACTCGTTGTAGGCATAGAGCTGGACCAGGCTGAGCGCGCCGGAAGTGACGTGATGGCGCTGGAACTGCTGCCCCAGCATCTGCTCCAGCCGGGCCGTGTCCCGTTCCGCCAGCGCCTGGCGAAAACCCTCTTCGGCCTGGGCGGTCATGGCCAGTTCCTCGGTGGTCTCGCGGACCTGCTGCATGATGCGCCCGGCCTCCCGGGCCAGCACCTCTTCCAAGGACTGGCGCTGGCCCTTGAGGGCGGAGTCGCGGTACACCTCCCCCGCCACCAGCACCAGAATCATGCTCATCAGGACCATGGAGATGGCCATGATGGTGCGCAGTGACAGACGTGCAAGATTCATAGTGAATGCCTGATCGGGTTTGTTATCCGGCTTGTAATTAAGGGTAGTCGGATGGGGACTAACGTTTTTCCGGATACACGGCGTAGATATCCCACTCACCGCTCTTGCGGCCGTAATCCGCCAGCGCCTTGTATTCCTCGAAGCTCAGGCTCTTGGTATCCTGGCAGCGCTTGAGGGCAACATCGAAATCTTCCGGTGTCTCCATCAGGAACGAGGCTGACAACACCGTGGCCATCTCGTGGCAATTGGCTTTTTGCAGCTCGTCATAACGCCGTTGATCATATTTAGGATGGTCCTTGTCCACCCCGCAGCCAGACAGCAGCCCGGCCACGACGGCAACCAGAATAATTCTCCGTGTCATTGATCTATTTCGCATGGATATTTCGATCACCTTGATGAGTCCGTTTTCTCGTCACTTGCGATCAGGCCGAGCACCGCCCGGGCCGCCTGGTGGCTGGCATCCTGTTTCAGCTGTCGATGAATCTGGGTAAAGCGCTCCCTGATCGCTGTGGCGGCCCCCTCGTCCCGCAGCAGCCTGAGCACTTCGGCGGCCAGCTTGTCCGCCGTGGCCTCGGCCTGGATCAGCTCTTTTGCCACCGCCTCCCCGGCCAGGATATTGGGCAGGGAGACATACGGCGTCTTGACCAGGCACCTGACGATGGCATAGGTCACAGGGGCAAGCTTATAGGTTACCACCATGGGCTTCTTGAACAGCATGGCTTCCAGCGCCGCCGTGCCGGAGGCCAGCAGCATCACGTCCACCGCCGCCATCACCTCGCGCGAGCGGCCGTCGATCAGGTGCAGCACGGGGCCGTCCACCAAGCTGTCACGAACCGCCTCCACATGCTGCCGAATCGCGGCTGTCGCCACGGGCAAGACGAATTCAACCCCGGAATACCGGGTGGCCACCCGGCGTGCCGCCTCCAGCATCAAACGGGTGAGTTGTTTGGCCTCGGACATGCGGCTGCCCGGCATCAGCGCCACCAGTTTTTTGTCCTGTGGCAGCCCCAATTCACTGCGGGCGGCGGCCGCATCGGCCTGCAACGGGATCATCTCCGCCAGCGGATGACCAACGAACGCCACCTTTATATCATGGCGGCGGTAAAACTCGGCCTCAAAGGGAAACAGGGTCAGCATCAGGTCCACTGCACGGGCGATCTTTTTCACCCGGTACTGGCGCCACGCCCAGACCGAGGGGCTGACATAGTGCACGGTCCTGATACCGTGCGCCTTCAGCTTGCGCTCCACGGTGAGATTGAAATCCGGCGCATCCACCCCGATGAAAATATCGGGCCGAGTATGGCTGAAGTGGTCGACGATGGCATTCTGTATCCCCTTCAGCTCGCGGTAGTGCGCCAACACCTCCACCAGCCCCATCACCGCCAGTTTTTCGGCCGGATAAAGGGCGCGGCAGCCGGCCTCCACCATGGCCGGACCTGCGATGCCCTCGAATTCCGCGCCGGGATATTCGGCCTTGACCGCCTTGATCAATCCGGCGGCCAGCAGATCCCCCGACGCCTCGCCTGCAATGATGCCAATTCTCATTTAGCTACTGCTGCCGCAAGTGACGGTCCCTGCCCTTTTATGCCCTTTAGGGTGCTCCCAGAGGGAGAGGGGGACAGAGAGTCGCTGCGCGACGCTGTTTTTAGCGGACGATGCCACGCTCGGATTGGGCGATAAGCTCGGCGAAGCGGTCGACCTCTTCAAACTCGCCTTTCAACAGCGCCAGTTGCTCCAGCGCCCTGGCCAGCGTCAGGCCGGAACGATAAACGATCTTGTAGGCGCGGCGCAGTGCCTTGATGGCCTCGGGGCTGAAGCCACGGCGGCGCAGCCCTTCCGCGTTCAGCCCGTGCGGCTCGGCCGGCTGCCCCGACACCATCAGGTAAGGCGGCACATCCTTGGCGATGGCGCTGCCCATGCCGAGAAAGCTATGCATGCCGACAGTGCAAAACTGGTGGATCAGGCAGGCGCCGCCCAGGATGGCATAGTCCTCGATCCTCACGTGCCCCGCCAGATTGACATTGTTGGCGAAGATGGTGTTGTTCCCCACCACGCAGTCGTGGGCGATATGGACATAGGCCATGATCCAGTTGTCGTTGCCGAGACGGGTGTAGCCCAGATCCTGCGCGGTGCCGCGATTGAGGGTACAGAATTCGCGGATCACGTTGCGGTCGCCGATCTCCAGCCGGGTGGGCTCGCCCTTGTATTTCTTGTCCTGCGGCTCTTCGCCGATGGAGCAAAACTGGAAGATGCGGTTTTCCTTGCCGATGCGGCAGGGGCCGTTGATAATCACATGCGGCCCGACCCAAGTACCGGCGCCGATCTCCACCTCGGGCCCGATAACGGAGTACGGGCCGACGGAGACATTGTCTCCAATCCTGGCCTTGGGATCGACGATGGCGCGCGCATCAATCACCGCTATACTTCCCTCTCGGCGCACATCAATTCCGCTTCGCAGACCACCTTGCCGTCGACGCGGGCGACGCCGTTGAACTTCCAGACACCGCGCAGGGTCCGGATCACCTTCACCTCCAGGATCAGCTGGTCACCGGGTTCCACCGGCTGTTTGAAACGGGCCTTGTCGATACCGACGAAATAGTAGAGCGATTTTTCGGTGGGGGTCTGGGCGGTGGACTTGTAGGCCAGAATGCCGGTGGCCTGGGCCAGGGCCTCAAGGATCAACACCCCGGGCATCACCGGCCGGTGGGGGAAATGGCCAGGAAAACAAGGCTCATTGTAAGAGACATTCTTGATGGCCGTCAGGTATTCACCCACTTTGTAATCGACAACCCGGTCGACCATCAGAAATGGATAGCGATGCGGCAGGTGCTTGAGCACTTCGTAAATATCCATGGTGTCCGGTGTATTGTTACCTTCTTGCATAATCCATTTCCCAGTAGCGATTATCAGGGCCTGTTAACAGGCCCTAGTCTTCGAGCTTCTTTTCCAGGGCCCTGAGGCGGCGGGCCATCTCATCCAGCTGGCCAAACCGGGCCGCATTCCTGCGCCATTTCTTGTTGTCAGCGAGCGGGGTCCCGGAGGAATAGAGGCCGGGCCGCCTAATATTACCAGTGACCAGGCTCATGGCGGTAATATAAACGTCATCCGCGATTTCAAGATGGCCGACAATGCCCACCGCGCCGCCGATTTGGCAGCGTTTGCCGATGCTGGTGCTGCCGGCGATGGCGGTGGCGCCGGCGATGGCGGTGCGGGCACCGATGCGCACGTTGTGGGCGATCTGGATCTGGTTGTCCAGAATGACACCCTCCTCGATGATCGTGTCCTCCAGTGCGCCGCGGTCGATGGTGGTGTTGGCGCCGATTTCCACATCGTCGCCGATCACCACACCGCCCAGCTGCAGCACCTTGACCCAGGCGCCCTTGTCCTGGGCATAGCCTAAGCCGTCGCTACCGATCACCGCACCGGGTTGGACCAGCACCCGGCTGCCGATGCTGACCCCTTCACCCACCGAGACATTGGCTACCAGGCGGGTGGCGGCACCGATCGAGGCGTTGCGCCCAATGACACAGCCCGGCCCGATGACCGCAGCGGCGGCGATGACGACATCGGCACCGATATAACATTTGGCGCCGACGGCGGCGCCCGGATCGATGTTGCAGCCAGACTCAATGACGGCGCTCGGATGGCAACCCTGCGGCACCGGCGCGGGCGGATTCAACAGCGCCGCCGCCCGGGCATAGGCAAGATAGGGGTTGGATGCCACCAGGGCGTTAACCGGGCAGGCTTCGAGGTCGTCCGGATTGAGGATGACGGCGCTGGCCCGTGTCGACTCCAGATAACGGCGATAACGGCGGTTGGCCAGGAAGGAGAGCTGGCCGGATTCGGCGTTTTGCAGGGTGGCGACGCCGCTGATCAAGCAAGCGCCATCGCCATGAACTTCGCATTCCAGCCGCTTCGCAATCTCTGCCAGGGTCATCCCCACCGCGCACCTCCGATTATTTGAGGCGCTCGAGGATCTTGTCCGTCACATCGACCCGGGGGCTGGCATAGGAAACGCCCTCGAACAGGATCAGGTCAAAATTGTTGTCCCGGCCGTAGCTCTGGATGCTGTCGCGCAATACCTCCCACACCTTGGCCATCTCCTGGTTGCGGCGAATGGTGAAGTCCTCACGCAGCTCGGTCTCCCTGAGATGCAACTCGCGCTGGGCCGAGACGATCTCGCGCTCCTTTTTCTGTTTCTCGTCGGCACTCATGAAAGTGCTGTCCTTGAGAAAACGCTCTTCCCGATCACGCAGCTGCTGCTGGGCCTTGAGTATCTCCTGCTGACGTGGATCGAATTCTTTTTTGATGCGCTCGGCCGCTGCCTGGGCCTGAGGCGATTCCTCCACCAGCCGCGTGCCGTTGACGAAACCAATCTTGATGTCGGCGGCAGCGGCTGCGACGGGCGCGGCCAAAGCAGCGACCAGCCATAAATTCGTAATCAGTTTTTTCAAAACAACTTCCTCCTCGTTTTAAAAGAGTGTGCCCAGTGTGAACTGGAACGACTCCGTTCTGTCGCCGGGCTTGTCGTTCAGGGGCCTGGCCAGACTGAATGATAACGGTCCGATGGGCGACAACCAAATCAGCGACACACCCGTCGACTGCCTCAGCTCCGAGCTCTTGTAATTGTTGATCTCGTCGAAGACATTGCCGATATCCCAGAACAGGCTCATCCGGATCGTGCTGTTCTCCTCGGAAAACGGCGGCGGAAAAATCAACTCGGCGCTGCCGACCACGCGAAAATCGCCACCCAAGTTTACATTATTCTCCCGCGGTCCCAGACTGTTGGCGCGATAACCGCGTACCGATTGGGCGCCGCCGGCGTAGAAACGCTCGAAAAAGGGCAGATCGGTGGTGTCACCATAACTGGCACCGTGATTCACTTCCAGTTCCAGCGCCGTGGTGAACGTCTTGGACAGCGGATGGAACCAGCGGCTCTTGGAGGTAACCTTGTAAAAATTCAGCCCACCGGCGGGCAGGGCCACATCCGTGGTCAGCGACTGCACCAACCCTTCGCTGGCGAAGATGGTCTTGTCGCGAGTATCGTGGGTCCAGCCCAGGCTTAGTTTGATGACGTCGAATTCTTCACCGTTGGCCTGTAAAAAACCGAGGTAGGACTGGGGCGTCAAGTTGGTGGTGGTGATGGTGGTATTGTCATAGCCGAAACCGAAACGCACGGTATCGTATTCAGACATGGGAATACCATAGGTCACGGAACCGCCCCAGACATCGGCGATGTAGTTGGCCAGATTGGCCCGCCGCGCGGCATCGGTCTTGCGGTAAGAGAGCCTGACACTGCGGCTGACGCCGTCCAAGGTGTAATAGGGGTCGGTCTGGGAGAAGCTGTAGATCGTGTTGGCTCGGCTGGTGTTGACCTCGGTACTGACGCGCTTGCCGCTGCCGAGAAAATTGTCCTGGCTGACACTGGCATTGAACAACAGGCCTTCGCTGTCGGAATAACCCACGCCGAGCATCAGGCTGCCCGAAGGCCGCTCGGTGACCGACATGTTGACATCGACCTGGTCGCTGCTGCCCGGCACCATCGGCGTTTCCAGGGTCACCTGATCCAGGTAGCCGAGCCGTTGCACGCGTACCTGTGAACGGTTCAGCTTGCTGGTCGACAGCCAGGCACTCTCCATCTGACGGAATTCGCGCCGGATGACCTCGTCCTCGGTCTTTTCATTGCCCGTGATATTGATCCGGCGCACATAGACACGCTTGCCCGGATCAATGAAGAAGGTCAGACTGACCTGTTTGTTTTCAGCGTCGATCTCAGGAATGGCATTGACGTTGGCAAAGGCGTAACCCTCATCCCCCAGGCGCTCGCTAATGGCGGTGCTGATGGCATTGACCTTGCGGCGCGAAAAAACGTCTCCCGGCTGCAAGGTGATCAGGGCCTCCAATTCCTCCCGCGTGACGATCAGATCACCGGCCAGTTCCAGCGAATCGATGCTGAACTGATCCCCCTCATGAATATTGAGGGTGATGAAGACCGCCTTTTTTTCCGGTGTAATAGTGACCTGGGTCGACTCCACATTGAAGTTAATATAACCGCGGTCCAGGTAATAAGACTTCAGCGTCTCGATATCCGCCGAGAGTTTCTGACGCGAATACTGGTCGCGGTCGCTGAAAACGGCATAAAAAGGAGGGATGCCCAGCTCGAATTCATCCAGCAGTTCCTCCTCGTCGAAGGCCTGGGCACCAATGATGTTGATCTGGCGAATCAGTGCCACCTCGCCTTCCTGGATTTTAATGATGACATCGACCTGGTTTTCGCCGCTCTCCTCCACCCCGGTCTAGATCTCGACGGCATAGTATCCGCGCACGAAATACTGGCGTTGCAGATCTTGTTTGATGCGATCGAGCAGGGAGGCATCGAGGATACGGCCCTCCACCAGGCCGGCCTTCTTCAGGCCTTCCTGCAGCTCCTCGCTACCCAGCTCCTTATTACCGGTGACGGTAATCGAGGCGATGGAAGGGCGCTCCTGCACCTTGACAATGAGCGTGTCAGTATCGCGCAACAGCACCACATCCTTGAAAAAGCCGGTCTTGTAAAGGGCGGAGATGATCTGCTGGGTCCTGGATTCGGTGATGCGGTCGCCGATTTCCACCGGCAGATAATTGAAGACCGTCCCTTCACTGATGCGCTGCAAGCCCTCCACTTTGATGTCGCTCACCGGAAAGCTCTCGAAACCGGCGGCGAACCTACTCCAGCCACCGACAAGGCACAACAACAATATGATTAGAGGTCGTCTCATCCCGTCCGCGACCCTAGTTGACAAAGAAACGGAGAATATCGTTATAAAAGGCAAGTAACATCATCCCTAACAACAGGGCGATGCCGATCTTCTGTCCCATGATCTGCGCCGCTTCGGAGACCGGACTGCCCTTGAAAAATTCAACCACGTAGTACATCAGATGGCCGCCGTCGAGCATGGGTACGGGCAGCAGATTCAGGACACCCAGGCTGATGCTGACCACCGCCAGGAAGGTAAGAAAGGAGATAAAACCAATACTGGCGGAATAACCGGCATAGCGCGCAATACTGAGGGGACCGCTGAGGTTGGAGAGCGAGACATCGCCGGTGACCATCTTGCCCAGCATGCGCAGCGTCAGGATGGACATGTCCCAGGTCTTCACCGTGGCCGCAAGCAGGGCCTCGGACGGGCCGTACTGGACCTTGGCCTTCAGCTCCTCGGGCATCTCCTGCAGACGGACTCCGGCACCGATCTTGCCTACATCGCCCTCGACGCGGGCCGGTGTCAGTTCCAGCTTGATCAGTTCACCCTGTCGTTCGACCCCGACGGCGATGGCCCGCTCGGGCCGGGCGCGCACGTAATCCACCCACTGTTCCCAATCCTCGATGGACTCGCCGTCGGCCGAAACGACCCTGTCACCCACCTCGATACCGGCGCGTTCCGCCGCCCCGTCGGGGGCGAGCTTGCCGATGATGGCGGGAATCACCGGCCGATAGGGGCGGATGCCGATGAAATCCAGCAGACCGCCGCGATTCAAATCCTCCGGGATCTTGTCAAAACGGATCACGCGCTGCGCCTCGTCTGCGCCCTGGGCCGGTTCCACCCGGATCATCACCTCGCCGCTGTCGAGGGCATCATCCAGCATGGAGACCACCACCACTTCCCAGGTGGGCGTCTCGCGCCCGCCGACGGCGACGATACGGTCACCGCTCTGCACCCCCCCCTTGGCGGCAATGGAATCCTCCGCCACCGCACCGACGATGGGTTTCATACCGGTGACGCCCACCACGAAGATCAGCCAGTAGGCAATGATGGCCAGCAGAAAATTGAACAACGGCCCGGCCAAAACCACGGCAAAGCGTTTGCTGAGCGGCTGACGGTTGAACGCGCGATGCACTTCATCCGGGGCCACCTCCCCTTCGCGTTCATCCAACATGCGCACATAACCGCCCAACGGTATGGCGGCGACCACATACTCGGTCCGGTCCGGACCGGCGGTCTTGCTCCACAACGGCTTGCCGAAGCCGATGGAAAAACGCAGCACCTTAATGCCCGATTTGCGCGCCACCCAGTAGTGGCCGAACTCATGAACGGTGATCAGGATACCGAGCGCGACAACGAAAAAGAAAACTGACGATAAAACTGTGCCCATATTTATTCTACTTTTAGTCTATCAGGCGCCCGGCGAACTCGCGCGCCTCACGGTCGGCGTCCAGCACCTGGTCCAGCGAGACCACGGCGGCTGACGGCAGCGAGCTCAGGGTCTGTTCCACCACGGCGGCGATGGCGGTAAATTTGAGCCGGCCGTGCAAAAAGGCATCAACAGCCACTTCGTTGGCGGCGTTCAATATGGCCGAAGCGGTGCCGCCGCGCTCCAGCGCCTCATAGGCCAGCCGCAGGCAGGGAAAGCGCTCGAAGTCGGGCGCCTGAAAATCCAGCCGCGCCACCTCGAACAGGTCCAGCTGATTGACCCCGGCGTCGATCCGTTCCGGCCAGGCCAGGGCATTGGCGATGGGGGTGCGCATGTCCGGACTGCCCAACTGCGCCAGCACCGAGCCGTCCACGTATTCCACCAGCGAGTGAATCACGCTCTGCGGATGTATGACCACCTGGATCCGGCTTGGTTCGGCGTTGAACAGCCAGCAGGCCTCGATCACCTCCAGTCCCTTGTTCATCATCGTGGCGGAGTCCACCGAGATCTTGCGCCCCATCACCCAGTTGGGATGGGCGCAGGCCTGCCCGGGGGTCACTGCGTCCAGCTCGACCGGTTCAACGTTACGGAACGGCCCGCCGGAAGCCGTCAACAGAATCCTGCGCACACCGGCCCGATCCATGTCGCCCTGATAGGCGGCCGGCAGGCACTGGAACACGGCATTGTGCTCACTATCCACCGGCAGCAGCACGGCATTGTTCTGTCTCACCGCCTCCATGAAGATCCGGCCCGCGACCACCAGTGCCTCCTTGTTGGCCAGCAGGATGCGCTTACCGGCACGCGCCGCCGCCAGCGCCGGGAGCAGGCCGGCGGCACCAACGATAGCCGCCATGACACAGTCGGCCTCGGGCAGCGCCGCCACCTTCACCAGCCCCTCGTCGCCCGCCAGCACCTCGGTCTCCAAGCCGGCCTCGCGCAATCGTGATTCCAGCGCCTCGGCCGCCAGCGCATCGGCCATGACGGCATAGTCCGGCCGGAATTCACGGCATTGTGCCGACATCTTGTCCACATCGCTGTTGGCGCTCAGGGCCACCACCCGATAGCGGTCGTCGTGGCGAGAGATCACGTCCAGGGTGTTGACGCCGATGGAGCCGGTGGAACCGAGGATGGTGATGCCGATCATCTCATCCCCTCGAACAGAGTCAAGCCCAGGGCGAAGACCGGCGCCGCCGCCGTGAGGCTGTCGATACGGTCCAGTACGCCGCCGTGGCCGGGCAGCAGTTGACCGCTGTCCTTGACGCCGACGCGGCGCTTGAACAGGCTTTCGAACAGATCGCCGACGACGGAGAACAGCGCCACTACCAGCGACAACAGCACAAAACCCGCCGCACCCAGCACCGGCAGGTCGAATGCGAAGGCGCCGATGAGCGAAAAAACACCCGCCGCCACCAAACCGCCGATGACGCCCTCCACGGTCTTGCCCGGACTCACCGCCGGCGCCAGCTTGTGCCGACCCAGTCTGCGGCCGGCAAAATAGGCGCCGCTGTCGGCGACCCAGATCAGCACCATCACGAACAGCAGCATGTAAGGACCGTCGGCGGAAAAGGCATGGATGCGGGTCAGGGCCAGCCAGGTGGGTACCAGCACCAGTATGCCGACGATCATGCCGATGAAGGTGTCCTGCGGCTTGATACCGGTACCGCCGTGATAACGGAATACCCACACGGTGCCGATCAACCACCAGGCGCCCGCCAGGACGAAAATCATGAATTCAACGCCGGCCAGCTGGCGTGCGGAGATATGGGCCAGCAACAGCAGGGTCACGATCAACAGGACATAGCCGGTCCTCGCCACCACCGAGTTTAAACCGATTAGCCGCCCCCACTCCCAGCTGCCCAGCACCACGAACAGCGCCAGGACCAGGCCCAGGGCATTGGTGCTCAATGCCAGCACCGCCCACACCACCAGGGGTATCAGCACCAGCGCCGTCAGCAGCCGCTGTTTAAGCACTCTTGATCCGCTCCACCTGTTCGCCGGTGCGCCCGAAGCGGCGCTGGCGACGGGCGAACCATTGCAGGGCCGCATCCAGTTCATCCCTGTTGAAATCGGGCCAGAGGATATCGGTAAAATAGAGCTCGCTGTAGGCCAGCTGCCACAGCAGAAAATTACTGATGCGCTGTTCACCGCCGGTCCTGATGAACAGATCGGGCTCGGGCATATCGGCCAGGCAGAGGTGCTGCTGAATGAGCGACTCCGATACATCACCGGCATGGATCTCACCCGCCTCGATCCGCCAGGCGAGGGCCTGCAGCGCCTGGGTAATGTCCCAACGGCCGCCGTAATTGGCGGCGATGACCAGTTGGAGGCCGGTGTTGTCCCGTGTCAGCGCTTCCGCCTTGTCGATCTCGTTGCGCAGCTTGCCGGGAAAACGGCCCAGATCGCCGATGACCCTGAGACGCACCTTGTTTTCATTCAGCTTCCTGGACTCGCGCTGCAGCGCCCGGATGAACAATTCCATCAGCAGGCCCACCTCCTGCGCCGGACGGCGCCAGTTTTCGCTGCTGAAGGCGAACAGGGTCAGTACCTTGACGTCCAGCTCGCCGCAGCGCCGCACGATGGCGCGCACCGATTCCACACCGGCGCGATGCCCCGCCACGCGGGGCAGATGGCGGCGCCTGGCCCAGCGCCCGTTGCCATCCATAATGATGGCGATATGGCGGGGAATCTTGCCGTAATATTCTTGAGCTTGTACGCCTTCAGACATCCATTTACCTAAGAGGTGTGGAGCAAACTGCATTGAAATATGGAAGGGACGGACCGGCAGGACCCCTTCCAAATCCCGAACTTTAGATCTCCATGAGATCCTTTTCTTTAGCCGTCAGTAACTGCTCGATCTCGGCAATGTACTTGTCGGTGATTTTCTGGATCTCGTCTTCACCGCGACGGGCATCGTCCTCGGTGATCTCCTTTTCCTTCAACAACTCCTTGATGTCGTTGTTGGCGTCGCGGCGGATGTTGCGGACCGCCACGCGGGCGCCCTCGGCCTCGTGCCTGACCACGCGAATCATCTCCTTGCGCCGCTCTTCGGTGAGCATGGGCAGGGGCACACGGATCACGTCGCCGGCGGTGGATGGATTCAGGCCCAGATCGGAATTGAGAATGGCCTTCTCCACTACCGGCACCATACTCTTTTCCCAGGGCTGGACGGTCAGCGTGCGGGCATCGGAAACCGACACGGTGGCCGCCTGATTGAGCGGCACTTCGTTGCCGTAGTAGTCCACCTTGACGTGATCCAGCAGACTGATATGGGCCCGCCCCGTCCTGATTTTGGAAAATTCGTTTTTCAGCGCTGCGATGCTTTTCCCCATCCGCGCCGAAGCGTCCTTCTTGATTTCTTCAATCATGCATTATCCCTTTATCGAACAAAAGTGCCCTCTTCATTGCCCGACAAGGCGTTCATCAGGGCACCGGGTTTATTGATATTCAACACACAAAGGGGCATCTTGTAATCACGGCACATCACGATGGCCGTGGCATCCATTACCGCCAGACGCTGATCCAGCACCTCATCGAAATTCAGCGTTCGATAACGCCGGGCCGATGGATCTTTGACCGGATCGGCGGTATAGACGCCGTCCACCTTGGTCGCCTTGATCAGCAGGTCGGCGCCGATCTCGACCGCACGCAGACTGGCGGCGGAGTCGGTGGTGAAGAACGGGTTGCCGGTGCCGGCGGCGAAGATCACCACCCGGCCCTTTTCCAGATGCCGGACGGCGCGACGACGGATATAGTCCTCGCAGATCTGGTTGATCTTGATCGCCGACATGACGCGGGCGTAAACACCACGATGCTCCAGGGCGTCCTGCATGGCCAGGGCGTTGATGACGGTGGCCAGCATACCCATGTGGTCGCCGGTGACACGATCCATGCCAGCCTCGGCCAAGCCGGCGCCGCGAAAGATGTTACCGCCACCGATAACCATGCCGACCTCGATCCCGACTTTGACCAGGCCTTCCACCTCTTCAGCGATACGCTTAATGGTATGAGGGTCAATACCGTATTGACCCTCACCCATCAATGCCTCGCCGCTCAGCTTCAGCAGGATGCGCTTGTATTTCAGAGCTTTCGCCACTGCCTCAGTCACGTATCAGGCCCCCTTGGCTTGAGCCATGACTTCGGCGACAAAATCCTCTTCTTTCTTTTCGATGCCCTCACCCACTTCCAGGCGCTGGAAACCGGTGACCTTGGCGCCCTTGGCGGCAAGCAGCTTCTCGACGGTCTGGTCGGGATCCTTGACGAAGGGCTGCCCCAGCAGGGTGATCTCCTTCAGGTATTTGTTGATACGGCCGGCGACCATCTTTTCGATGATGTCGGCGGGCTTACCGCTTTCGGCCGCCTGGGCGGAAAAGATTTCCTTTTCCTTCTCGATGACCTCGGCGGGCACGTCGTCGGCACTGACGCAGATGGGCTTGCTGGCGGCCACGTGCATGGCGATGTCGCGGGCCAGTTCTTCGTCGCCGCCTTCGACGGCAACCAAGACACCGATGCGGCTGCCGTGCAGATAGGTACCGACCACCCCGTCGGACTCGACACGGCTGACCCGGCGCACGGAGATATTCTCGCCGATCTTGGCGATCAGTGCCTTACGCGCCTCTTCGACGCTGGCGCCCCCCTCTTCGATGGGGGTTTCCAGCAGTGCTGCAGCGGAAGCGGCACCCGTTTCCAGGGCACGCTGGGCAACTTTGTCAGCGAAAGCCGTAAAGTCGTCGCCCTTGGCGACAAAGTCGGTTTCGCAGTTCACTTCGACCAGAACGGCCTGCTTGCCGTCGGCGCCGCGCGCCATGGCGATGGCGCCTTCGGCGGCGACACGGCCGGCCTTCTTGTCCGCCTTGGCCATACCGCTCTTGCGCATCAACTCGATCGCCGCATCAATATCGCCGTCGGTCTCCACCAATGTCTTTTTACATTCCATCATGCCTGCGCCGGTGCGCTCGCGCAGTTCTTTCACCAGGGCTGCTGTAATTGCCATTGCCTCAACCTCGCTAAATTGAAAAAATTTGAATCCATATAATATGAGCCGCCCAGAAGGGGGCGGCTCGATCGACCTGTAAACGACCGCAGCCGTTTAGGCCTGCGCCGATTCGCCCGCTTTGCCCTGCTCGGCCGGAGCCTTCTTCGGCTTCTTGACGGTGGTTTTCACGGCTGATTCTTCAGCCTCGTCGACCTCGACAAATTCGTCGCCGCCGCCGGTTACGACAGACGCGCGTCCGGTAATCACGGCATCGGCCAGGCCGCGCGCGTACAGGGCAATGGCGCGGGCGGAGTCGTCGTTGCCGGGAATCATGTAGTCCACCGCACGCGGATCATTGTTGGTATCGATCACGCCGACGACCGGAATGCCCAGCGTATGGGCCTCGCGGATGGCGATCTTTTCATGGCCGGAATCGATGACGAAGATCGCGTCGGGCAGGGTCGCTATGTTCTTGATGCCACCGATGCTGCGCTCCAGCTTTTCCATCTCGCGCCGCAGGCCGAGCGCTTCTTTCTTATTGAAACGTTCCATGCGGCCGTCCTGCTCCATCGCCTCCAGGTCTTTCAGGCGCTTGATGGATTGTTTGATGGTCTTGAAATTGGTCAGCATGCCGCCCAGCCAGCGGTGGTTGACATAGGGCATGTCACAACGGGCGGCCTCTTCGCGGACGATGTCCTGGGCGGCGCGCTTGGTGCCGACGAACAAGATCTTACCCTTCTTGGCCGCCAGACTGCCGACGTAGTTCATGGCATCGTTGAACAGCGGCAGGGTCTTTTCCAGATTAATGATATGGATCTTGTTACGATCGCCGAAGATGTAGGGACCCATTTTCGGGTTCCAGTAACGGGTCTGGTGGCCAAAGTGAACACCGGCCTCCAGCATTTGACGCATAGAAATATTAGACACTTAGATTCTCCTGAATCGGGTTAAGCCTCCGTGCATCCCTAAAAATACCCAACCTCAGCGGCCGTTTTCGCCAATGAGGCACCCAGGTACAGGTGATGATGCACGTGTGAATTTGCCGGACACCGCCGGCTTCAAACCGGCGAATTTCCATGCCGGTTGGCGCGCTTTATACCACAAAGCGGCGTGGCGCTCAATGCTCCGGAGCAGCGTAAATTGTCGCAAAAAAAGCAAAAATATGATGGCTGACAAGGAGATGCAAAACACGCTAAGATGCCGGGATTGTATTTACCCTTAGTAGTTCGTTCAGGTTTTCCAGCATGGCTGTCAAGATAAAAACCCCGGAAGAAATAGAGAAAATGCGCGTCGCCGGCCGCCTGGCGGCGGAGGTGCTGCAGATGATCCGCCCCCACGTTCAGCCCGGGATCTCCACCGAGGAGCTGGATCGCATTTGTCATGACTATATCGTCAATGAGCAGCAGGCCGTGCCGGCGCCGCTGAATTACCACGGCTTTCCCAAATCCATCTGCACCTCGGTGAATCATCAGGTCTGCCACGGCATTCCGGGCAAGAAGGTGCTGAAAAACGGCGACATTGTCAATATCGACATCACCGTCATCAAGGACGGCTACCACGGCGACACCAGCAAGATGTTCTTCGTCGGCGAGCCCTCCATCCTGGCGCGCCGTATCTGCCATGTCAGCCACGAATGCCTCAGGCTCGGCATCGAGATGGTCAGGCCGGGCATCAAACTGGGGGATGTCGGCCACGCCATCCAAAAACATGCCGAAGGCGCCGGGTTTTCCGTAGTGCGCGAATATTGCGGCCACGGCATTGGCGCCGAGTTCCACGAGGAACCCCAGGTGCTGCATTACGGCACGCCCGGCACCGGGCCTACCCTGAAACCAGGCATGATCTTTACCATCGAACCCATGATCAACACCGGCCGGCGCGAGGTCAAACTGCTGCCGGACAAATGGACCGTGGTGACCAGGGACCGCAGCCTCTCGGCCCAATGGGAGCACACCATTCTGGTGACCGAAAACAGGCATGAAGTCCTCACCAGGCTGCCCGGCGACGAACTGTAAATCTCACCCCCGGTCCCCATGTCCGCCGCCCCGCAAGCTGTATTTGACCCGAATCATCTCGAGCGGGAGCTCGCCGGCGGTCGGGCCGCGGTCCAGGTCTACCGCGAGTTCCTGCGTAACGCCCACCAGGCGATTGAACAGCGGTTCATGGAGAACCGGCGGGCGGCCGAGCTGGTGCATGCGCGCGCCGACCTGATCGACGAGGTTCTGACCCGCGCCTGGCGCGCTCACGTCCCCCCTTCCGACCCTGACATCGCCCTGATCGCGGTAGGCGGCTACGGCCGCGGCGAACTCCACCCCGGCTCCGATATCGACATTCTCATCCTGCTGCGCAACCCGGAACAGGAGCACTACCGCGAGGCCCTGGAGATGTTCGTCATGTTCCTGTGGGACATCGGCCTGGAGATCTGCCAGAGCGTGCGCTCCATCGACGAGTGCGTGGCCGAGGCCCAACAGGACATCACCGTCGCCACCAACCTGATCGAGGCGCGCCCCCTGGCCGGCCCGGCGGAGCTGTTCGACACCCTGCGCCATGAGACCGGGCCGGACCGGATCTGGCCCAGCCGCGCCTTCTTCGAAGCCAAGTGGGAGGAACAGATCCGGCGCCACCACAAATACGACGACAGCGCCTACAACCTCGAGCCCAACATCAAGGAAGGCCCGGGCGGCCTGCGCGACATCCAGATGATCGGCTGGGTGGCCAAACGCCACTTCAACGCCGACACCCTGCACGACCTGGTGAAACACCACTTCCTCAGCGAGGACGAATACTTTCAACTCATGGAAGGACAAAACTTTCTTTGGCAGGTACGTTTCGCCCTGCATGTCATCACCAAGCGACGCGAGGACCCGCTGCTGTTCGACTACCAGCGCACTCTGGCCGAGCTGTTCGGCTATCGCGACGAAAACACCAACCTGGCGGTCGAGCAGTTCATGAAGAAATATTACCGCAGCCTCATGGAGCTGAGCCTGCTCAACGAAATGCTTTTACAGCTGTTTCAGGAGGCCATCCTCTACGCCGACAGCCACGGCAAACCGACGCCCCTCAACAAACGCTTCCAGATCCGCAAGGGCTTTATCGAGGTCACCAACGAGCGCATCTTCAGCCGTTATCCCTTCGCCCTGCTGGAAGTGTTTCTGCTGATCCAGCAACACCGCGAAATCAAGGGCGTACGCGCCTCCACCATCCGTCTGATCCGCAGCCACCGCCACCTGATCGACACCGCCTTTCGCGAAGACCTGCGCAACCGCAGCCTGTTCATGGAAATCCTGCGCCAGCCGCGCGGCGTCAGCCATGAGCTGCAGCGCATGAACC
>JASBUE010000140.1 GCA_030148045.1 Candidatus Tenderia sp. | reverse complement strand
AGCTGGGCCAGTTCCACCTGTAATTTACCTTCATGGGTGCGCGCCCGCTGGGCGAAGATGTCCAGAATCAGACCGGTGCGGTCCAGCACACGGCACTTTAACAGCCGTTCCAGGTTACGCTCCTGGGAGGGCGACAGGGCGTGATTGAAAATAACCAGCTCGGCCTCTTCGGCCTGGGCGATATCGACGATCTCCTCGGCCTTGCCGCCACCGATGAAATACTTGGGATCAGGCGCCCGGCGACTACCCTGCACTACGGCCACAGGGGCAACACCGGCTGACAGTGCCAGTTCCTTGAACTCCTCCAGCTCTTCACGCGCATCCTCCACCTGAAAATCCAGATGCACCAGGATGGCGCGTTCACCCACATTGGGGCGCTCAAAAAACTCCACTTAAATCTTTACCTGACTGCCTGAATGGTTGGTTATGAACTTCCCGTTGCATCATCGCCTCCTTGAGGCAATTTGACGTTCTTGGCCGGCACAATGGTCGAAATGGCGTGCTTGTAAACCATTTGACTGACGCTGTTTTTCAGCAACACCACAAACTGATCAAATGAATCGATCTGACCCTGCAGCTTGATGCCGTTCACCAGATAAATGGAGACCGGGATCTTTTCTTTGCGCAGGGTGTTCAAAAAAGGGTCTTGTAAACTTTGCCCTTTACTCATTACGTTACTCTCCTGTAGTTATTGTTTATGGAGCGTACATAGCGTGATGCCAACCTTGCGGCCACCCTATCAGCCAGGAGGGCTTGGCCCGGTTCGAAGCGCTTCTTCCCTGATACGCAACACAGCAAAATTCTAGCACACCCTTACCTTATTATCTAAGTTGAGGCTACTACTTAGGTATTTCAAGGCCCGCGTCAACAAATCTTCGGTCCCGCTGTCAAACCAGGCTGCGCCCTGCTCGGCCCGCAACCAGGTCAACTGGCGTTTGGCAAACTGACGGGTGGCTGCCGCGCCGCGCGCCAGCAGTTCGTCATAACCATATTTTCCATCAAGATATTCCCACACCTGACGGTAACCGACCGCCCGCATGGCGGGTGTGGACAGCTCCAGATCACCGCGCTGCCGCAGTCGCCTCACCTCGTCGATAAAGCCCTGCTCCAGCATCCCGCGGAAGCGCTGCTCGATGCGCCGGTGCAGGGTTGCACGGGCCTGCGGGGCGATGATCAGTTTTGACACACGATAGGGCAACTCGTTCCGTTCGGCGCCGGCCTGCAGCTCACTGATGGGTCTGCCACTGATCTCGAACACCTCCAGGGCGCGCAGAATGCGTTGCGGATCGTTGGGGTGGATGCGCGCGGCGGCGGCCGGGTCGACCTGCTGCAAACGCCGATGCATGGCGGACAACCCATGCCCGGCAAGCTCTTCGTCGAGCCGCGCCCGCAGCGCCGGATCCGCCGCAGGCAACCGGGACAGGCCCTGCTCCAGGGTGCGGAAGTAGAGCATGGTCCCCCCCACCAACAGTGGAATCCGCCCCACCGCCGTGATCTCCGCCATGGCCGCCAGGGCGTCCTCGCGAAAGCGGGCGACGGAATAGGCCTCGGCCGGGTCGAGGATATCAATCAGCCGGTGCGGCACCCGCTGCAGCACTTCCGCTTCCGGCTTGGCCGTCCCCACATCCATGCCGCGGTAGACCAAGGCGGAATCGACGCTGATCAGTTCGCAGGGCAGTTTTTCAGATATGGCGATAGCCAGATCGGTCTTGCCGGCCGCGGTGGGACCCATGACAAAGATGGCGGGGGGGAGGTTTACCATTAGATAAACCAGTTCAACACAGTGAGCATCAGCATCAGTAGGATCAGCCCGCCGAAGACGATGATCATCATGATTTTTTGTAGCTTCATAAACGACTCACTCAATCACTGCTTGTAAACCTTGCGCCGAAACAGATCGCTGCGGCGGCTCACCAGGCGGTCCAGAAACAGCAATCCTTGCAGATGATCCAGCTCGTGCTGGATGGCGCGCGCCTCGAAGCCGCTGCTTTCCAGGGCCTGTTTTTCACCGTGCTCATCAAAATACTCCACTGCAATGCGCTCGGCGCGGATGACGTTGCCGGTGTAGTCGGGCACGGACATGCAGCCCTCACGGCCCTTGGCGAAGCCGTTGTAGGCGACGATTTCGGGATTCACCAGCACCAGGCGGCCATGCTGCCCGCCCCCGGGTTTGCCGGAGACATCGACGATAGCCACGCGGATGAGGCGACCCACCTGCGGTGCGGCGATGCCCACCCCGCCGGGACCGGCGCGCATGGTCTCCTCCAGATCGGCGATAAACCCGCGCAGGGTATCATCGAATTGCGCCACCGGTTCCGAAACCTGCTTGAGACGCGGGTTCGGGTACTTGAGGATTTCCAGCACGGCCATGACTATCCGATCATGGTCTCCAGGGGAGTCAGCTTGGCCTCCACGCCCTCCTTGACAACCACCGCCAGCGCCGATTCCAACGCCTTGACCCCTTGGCCGGCGACGCCGTCGATATGCATGATGTAGATCGGTTTCTCCTCGGTACCGCCCACATCGGAGTCCAGATTGACGATATTGAGCCCGGCCTCGTCCAGGGCGCCACTGACATGGGCGACGATACCGGGGCGGTCGGCGCCGTAGACGGTAATGTGCACGTCCGGTTCCAGATGACGGTGCAGGTGGCCGTCCATCCTGTCCACATGCACATGCAGGCCCATGGAGTCCGCCACTGTGGCGAGCAGGTTTTGCAGCGATTTCACCGTGCCGTCGTGGCGCACCATCATCATGATGGTGAAGCTGTCGCCGAGCCGGATCATGGAAGTCTCGCCCAGGTTGCAGCCGCCTTCATAGAGTGCGGCGGTGACGCGGGCGACGATGCCGGGACGGTCTTTGCCGACTACCGAGAGTATGTACCAATGTCTCATATGCTTACCTCGAGCGAGAATCACAAACATTGTGATAATGGATGCTCATCTTCCAAAACACGCTGTGAATACATCCCTGTACGCGCGCTGGCCGCGCCCATCGGCAAGCTGCTCCTGCGTTGCCCTACCTCCTGCATTCGTGCAGTCGCGCAGCCAACGGTTTTGGAAGATGAGTATCTATCTATTTATACCCTTGATGCGATCATATCCTATTCCCTCTCCAGCCAGATCAGGCTGGCCATGCGCCCGGTGACGCCGTCACGGCGGTAGGAGTAGAAACGCTCCCGGTCGGTGAAGGTGCACCAATGGCCGCCGTAGACCCGCTCGATCCCGAGCCTCGCCAGCCGTTGCACCGCCAGCTGATAGATATCCGCCAGCCAGCGTCCCTGTGGTGAAGGTGTAAACGCAACGGCCGCCTCGTCAGCGACGGCCAGAAACCGGGCGCGTACCTCATCCCCCACCTCAAATGCAAGCGGGCCGATGGCCGGTCCCAGCCAGACCATCAGTTTCGTGGCCGACACCCCCATGCGCAGCACCGTCGCCTCGACCACCCCGTTCGCCAGCCCGCGCCAACCGGCATGGGCCGCGGCCACCACCGTACCGCTCTGGTCGCAGAGCAGTAGCGGCAGGCAGTCGGCGGTCATTACCCCACAAACCACGCCAGCCTCATGGGTGAAGGCGGCATCGGCCTCGGCAATACCGCAGACATGGGCGGCATCGACCACGCCCACGCCATGCACCTGCCTGAGCCAGCGGGGTTGCGCAGGTAGCTGGCGTTGCCGACGCAACAGGTGGCGGTTTTCGGCCACCGCCGCCGGATCGTCCCCCACATGGGTGCCCAGATTAAGGCTGTCATAGGGCGCGATGCTCACCCCGCCCCGGTGCGTGGTCGTCCCCGCCAGCACGCGGGCCGGTGCCGGCCAGTCCGGCACAATCCAGCCATCGCCGGAATCAGTCACGGGCCTGGGCGTCCTGTTTTAACACCTCGAGCAGATGGGCCATATCGTCGGGCAGCGGCGCCTGCCACTCCATGGCCTCGCCGCTGCCGGGGT